>CAMAUH010000058.1 GCA_945861365.1 Candidatus Kuenenia stuttgartensis | reverse complement strand
GCCCGCGTCGCGTCGTTCTGGGCCGGCATCGATCGCCAGCCGGGTGCCGACAGCGCGGCCTGGCTGCTCGAGGGCATCGCCGCCAGCTGCGCGGCGATCCGCAGCGAGGGGCTCGTGCCGTCGCTCGAGCCCGAACCCGGCATGGCGGTCGCGACGGTCGCCGAGTGGGAACGCGTGCGCGCGGCGCTCGGAGCTTCGGCGCCGTCCCTGACCCTGGACGTCGGCCACCTCTACGTCGATCGGGAACCTGACCCGATTGCGGTGATCCGCGGCGTCGCGCCGTTCCTGTCCCAGGTCCACCTGGAGGACATGCGTTGGGGGGTGCACGAGCACCTCGTTCCAGGCACCGGGGACGTCGACTTTCCGTCGGTGCTAACGGCGCTTGCGGCTACGGGTTACCAGGGGCCGGTGTGCTTCGAACTGTCGCGGTCGAGCCACCTCGGACCGCAGGCCTTGACGGCCTGCAAGGCGGTCTGGGAGCAGGCACTGCCGGGAACGCGCCGTTGACCGGATGGGTGGCGAGCCTACTGTTTCGCCCCCCCGCCGCCTGCGGCGACCATCAACACATACCCCCAGCCCTTTGACCCGAAGATGAGACTCTGCCCCACCGTCGAAGGCTCTGGTTCCCCGCTGATCACGCACCGCATCGGTGTCGACGTCTGCGCGGCCCGGCAGGACACCAACTTCCACAAGTGCCACCGCTGCATCTACCGGGGCCAGGCGCTGACCTGGGAGCCGGCGACGTCGGCGAATGCGATGGTCGATGTGAGCGCCGAGGAAACGCGCGATCTCGAGGTGAAGGCCATCGAGATCAGTCGCCCGGCCAAGAAGCCGGCGAAGGTCGCGGCGCCGATCGCGAGCAGCAAGCCGGCGGTCAAGAAGGCCGCGCAAGCCGCTTCGTAGCTGACTTGCCGGGTGCTTGCGCCTGGCTCAGTGCTGGTAGGTCGCCAGCAGGTTGCGCAGCGCCACTTCCGCCTCGGCGAACTTGGCCTGCAGCTGCGGCGCCAACCGCTGCGACACCTCGAGCTGATGCTGCCGGGTCGACTGCTGCAACTCCTCGCAGACTTCCTGCAGCAGGCGCGCACCGAGGTTGCCGGATGAGCCCTTGAGCGAGTGCGCCGCGCGTTCGGCCTGGTCGAAATCACCCGCGGCGAGACCGCTCGTCACCGCCGCGACCTTGGCAGGACCGTCCTCCAGGAACATCTGGATCAGATCCATCAGCAGCTCGGGGTCGCCGTCGTCGGCGAACGACAGCAACTCCTCCACGACGCTCATATCCAAGACTGGGTGCATGCTCCTCCGGTGCGGAGCATGGATCGACCCGACGCGCGGCGAACTTGACGGCCGAATGGCCCTCAGCCGAGCGCCGCGGTCCGCACCTCGGCGTCGGTCAGCAGGCGCTTGCTCGACTTGCCGGCGGCAAGGACGCGTTGCACGCGATCGTCGGTCGCTTCGATGCCCAGGCGCTCCAGCACGAAAGCGGCGTTCGACTTGCCCGCCATCGGCCCGACCGCGATCTGCTGCTGCAGCCCGACCATGCCGGCCGGCACGCCCGAGTAGACCGCGTCGGCCAGCTCGACGTCGCCCTTCTTGAACGCCTTGATGACCGCTGCGGCATGCACGCCGGTGCCGGTCTCGAACGCGTCGGTGCCGAGCACCGGGTAGTTGTGCGGGATGTCGACCTCGAGCGCCTTGGCGGCGGCGGCGATGTACTGTGGCAGCGTGGTCAGGTCGTTCTGGATCCAGCCCATCAGGCGGCAGTTGACCAGCAGCAGGTCCATCGGGGCATTGCCGGCGCGTTCGCCGACGCCCAGCGCCGTGCCGTGCACGCGGTCGGCGCCGGCTTCGATCGCCGCCAGGCAGTTGGCGATGCCGAGGTCGCGGTCGCGGTGGCCGTGCCAGTCGACGCCCAGCGTCTTGTCGTGGCGGTCGGCGAGCTCGCGCACGAACTTCACGACGGCGCGGGTGCCCTGCGGCGTGGCGTGGCCGACGGTGTCGCAGACGCACAGGCGGCGGGCGCCGAGTTCGATCGCGGTGCTGTAGAGCGCCTCGATCGTCTCCGGCCGCGCGCGCGTGGTGTCCTCGGTCACGTACATGACCGGCAGGTTGTGCTGGCGCGCGAACGTCAGCGCTTCGCGGGTGTTCTGCAGCATGCGCTCGAGGGTCCAGTCCTCGGCGTACTGGCGGATGTAGCTGCTGCCGATGAACGCGCAGACCTCGATCGGCATGCCGGCCTTCTGCGTCATCTCGACGACCGGCTCGATGTCGCTGACGACGGTGCGGCAGGCGACGTTGGCGCCGATGCGCAGGCGGCGCTTCACGATGTGCTGCGCCAGCTTCAGGATGTCCTCGCGCGGCCGGCCGCCGGCACCCGGCAGGCCCAGGTTGGCGGTCTGGATGCCGAGCCGGTCCATGTGCTCGATCAGCTCCATCTTCTGCTCGAGCGCCGGGTCGCTGACCGCCGGCGATTGCAGGCCGTCGCGCAGCGTCTCGTCGTCGAACTGCAGCGGGCGGGAGGGGCGGAAGGTGCCGCCGTTCTGGTTCCAGTCGTGGATGAGGTCCGCGATGCGAGTCATGGGGCGAGGATCATGCCGGATCAGGCGTCGCGCGGAAGTGGGTTGGCCGCTCGCCATCCGACATCCTTGCATTTTGAGCATGCCATGCACAAATTGCGAGGATGGTGGACATCGCGCGAGACCGGCTCCGGCGCCAGATCGAGCAGCGTTTGCGCACCGATCCGGTCGTCATGTTGCTGGGGCCGCGGCAGTGCGGGAAGACGACGATCGCCCGGCAGATCGCCGAATCCCGACGGGCCACGTTCCTCGACCTGGAGAACCCTGGCCATCGGGCGCGGCTCCAGGAGCCGATGACGGCCTTGGCGCCGATGCGCGGTCTCGTCGTGATCGACGAAGCCCAGCTGCATCCGCCGTTGTTCTCCGTGTTGCGTGTGCTCGCCGACCGCAAGCCGGTGCCGGCGCGGTTCCTGTTGCTCGGCAGTGCGTCGCCGGACCTGGCTCGCGACGTCTCGGAGTCGTTGGCGGGTCGAGTCGCCCTCGTGCCCATGGCCGGGTTCGAGCTGGAGGAAACCGGCTCCGCCGCGCTGCGATCGCTGTGGCTGCGCGGCGGGTTCCCGCGCTCGTTCCTCGCCAAGGGCAACGCCGCCAGCGAGGTGTGGCGCCGCGACTTCGTCCAGACCTTCCTCGAGCGGGATCTGGCGCGCTTCGGTGTGGCGGTGGCGCCGCAGGCGCTGCGGCGGTTGTGGCTGATGGCCGCCCACCACCATGGGCAGATCCTCAATTCGTCCGAACTGGGCCGGTCCCTGGGCGAAGCCCACACGACGATCCGGCGCCATCTCGACATCCTGTGCGGTGCGTTCGTGATGCGCTTGTTGCCACCCTGGTTCGAGAACCTGTCCAAGCGACAGGTGAAGGCGCCGAAGCTGTATGTCCGCGACAGCGGCATCCTTCACACGCTGCTCGGCATCGAGGGAGTCGATGCACTCGAGTCGCATCCGAAGCTCGGCGCCTCGTGGGAGGGCTTCGCGCTGGAGGAGGTGCTGCGCATCACGGGGGACCGCGACGCCTGGTTCTGGGCCTCGCAAGCCGGCGCCGAACTCGACCTGCTCGTGATGCGCGGCGACCGCCGGTTCGGGTTCGAGTTCAAGTTCGCGGATGCGCCGACGCTGACGAAGTCGATGCACATCGCCCGTGCCGACCTCCGCCTCGAGCACCTCTTCGTCGTGCACTCCGGTGCCGAGGAGTATCCGCTCGCGGACTGGGCCACGGCGATCGGTCTCGCGGGGCTGCGTGCCCGGCTGGCGCGAAGCGGCTGGCGATGATCGCAAATGGCTCGGACGGCCTGTTTCTGCCCGCCCGCACTCCCTGCATGATCGGTCGGGTGATCGTCATGAAGTTCGGCGGCACCTCGGTCGGCGACGCCAAGTCGATCCGCCAGGTGGCCGCGATCGTGCGCCAGCATCTCGCGCGGCGGCCGGTGCTGGTGGTCTCCGCCCACGCCGGTGTCACCGACGAACTGCTCGCGGTGGCCCAGAAGGCCCCCATGGGGCAGGCCGACACCGAGGCGATCGCTGCGCGGCATCGCACGATCCTGGGTGAGCTGGGGCTGCCGACGGACCTGCTCGATCCCCTGCTCGACGACCTGCACGACCTCGCGCGCGGCCTGCGGCTCGTCGGCGCCGTCAGCAACAAGGCGCTCGATCTGCTGGCGAGCTTCGGCGAACGCTGCAGTGCGCGCACGGTGGCGGCAGCCCTGCGCAAGGAAGGCATTCCGGCGACCGCGGTCGACGCGTTCGCTGCCGGGCTGCGCACCGACAGCGCGTTCGGGCGTGCGCGGCCGTTGCCCGACGATGGCCGCATCGCGCGCAATCTGGCCCAGGTCGACGGAGTCCCGGTGTTGACCGGCTTCATCGCTGCCGATGAACAGGGCAACGTGACGACCCTCGGCCGCAACGGCAGCGACTACAGCGCCGCACTGTTCGGCGTGGCGCTCGGCGTCGAGGAGATCCAGATCTGGAAGGATGTCGACGGCGTGCGCACCGCCGATCCGCGCCTCGTGCCCGGCGCGCTGCCGATCCGCAGCATGAGCTTCGGCGAAGTCTGCGAGCTGGCGTCGTTCGGCAGCAAGGTGCTGCACCCGGCGGCGATGGTGCCGGCGATGCAGCGTTCGATCCCGTTGCGTGTGCGCAGCACGCTGGAACCCGAGGCGGCTGGCACCGTCATCGAGGCCGGGCCGGTGGCGGCGCGCCCGCCGGTGCGCGCGATCGCGCACCGCGCCGCGGTGGCGCTGCTGACGACGACGTCGCAACGGCTGGTGCCGCAGCACGCGTTCCTGGCCAAGGTGTTCGCCGAACTGGCCGAGCTGCAGTGCGACGTCGGGCCGGTCGCGGTCGCCGACAGCGCGGTCACGTTCGCGATCGAGCCGGCGGCAGCCGATGCGGCGGCGGCGCGGCTGGCGACGTTCGCCGAGGTCTGCATCGAGCGCGACCAGGCCGTGGTCGGTGTCGTCGGCGATCCGCAGGCGATCGCCAGCGGCGTCGCGGCAGCGGCCTTGGCGACGCTGGCGACGAAGGGCATCGCCGTGCGCTGCGCTGGCCAGGGTGCTTTGGCCAGCACGTTCGCGTTCGTCGTCGCCGCCGGCGCGCTGCGTGAAACCGTGGCGTTGCTGCACGCGCGCTTCTTCCCCGGATGAACGCCGCACGCGCCAAGAACATGGTCGTGCTGCGCGACGCGACGTTCGTGTCGCTGCTCGCGGTGCTGACCGTGCAATCGCTGCGGCAATGGGTCGGCGACCGCTATCTGGTGCCGAGCGGCAGCATGGAGCCGGTGCTGCACGGCGATCCCGTGACCGGCGACATGGTGTTCGTCGACAAGACCGCGCAGGCGGCGGATCGCCAGCGCCTCGATCTCGTCGTCGTCGTGCATCCGGAGGAACCGGGGCAGCAGATGGTGAAGCGGTTGGCGGCGCGCGGCGACGTCGCCGCCGAATGCTGGATCAACATCGACCAGGGCGACCTGTGGCTCGGCGACGACCCGAACCAGCTGCAGCGTGAACAGAAGGACCCGCTGCTGGCGCGCAGCATGCGGGCGCTGTGGGCCGTCGCCGAAGGCCGCGCCGTGGTCGAGCCGCGGCTCGATCTCACGGCGTGCAGCGCGAACGGTGCGTTGCCGCCGTTGGCGAGCACCGCCGAGGAGGCCCGCAGCCTGCTGCGCACCCGGCGCGGCAATCGGCGTGGCCGGGCGCTGCCGACAGGCTGCATCGGCACGGCGCACGCGGTCGATGCCAGCTGCATCGACGCGACCGGCGTGCACGCACCGGTCGGCGCCGACGTCAACGTCACCGACTGCGGCATCGAACTCGACATCACCGCACTCGATGGCGAACTGCTCGCCACGATCGACAGCCGGGCCGGCGCGCTGACGTTCCATTGGCGGCCCAGCAGTGGCCGCGTCGTGCTGTGGCGCGATGGTGTCGACCTCGCCAGCGCCACGGTGCGGGTGGCAGCGATGCCGGCGCACGTCGAGTTCGGCCTGCTCGATGGCCGCGCGTTCTTCTGGCTGGCTGGTGAACCGGCGGCCTGGCTGGTGCCGCTCGAACCGCGCTGGACCGCGCCAGCACCTGGCGAAGCGCCGCCGCCGGTGCGGACCCTCGTGCACGTCGGTTGCGTCGGCAAGGCCGCGGGCCTGCAGTGGCGACGCCTCGCGGTGTTCCGCGACGTGTTCGCGTGGCGCGACCCGATCGTCGGCATGCCTGGGCAACCGTCGTCGTGGCCGCGCAATGTCCCACCAGGGCATTGGTTCCTGCTCGGCGACAGCGCGTTCGACAGCCGCGACAGCCGGCAATTCGGGCCGGTGCCCGCCGCGACGTTCCTCGGGCTGCCGCGCGCCGTGCTGGGGCCGTGGCCGCGCACCCGCTGGGTGGGTCAGTGACCGAATCGCCGCCAGACGACGTCGAACCGCGCCAGGTGTTGGCTACCGGCTTTGCCACCTACGGGATCATGGCCATCGCCGCGCTGGGTTGGCTGGCGGGCCGCGATCGCACCGCGGAACTGCACACACAGTCGTTCGGCGTGCACGGTCCATGGCTCGGCGCCGTGGTCGGTCTGGCCGCGGGCCTGCTGATGGCCGTCGTGATGGCGTGGCTGTCGCCGCGGCTGCGGGTGTTGCGCGACATCGATGCGATGGTCGCGCGCACGTTCGTCGGCATCGGCGAGACGGCGGCGCTGCTGTTCGTCATCGCCGGGGCGCTCGCGGAGGAACTGCTGTTCCGCCTCGCCGCGCAGGATGCCCTCGGGCTGTTTGGAACGGTTGCCCTCTACTCGCTCTTGTATAGCAGCGTCGGTGGCTGGCGCTGGCTGCTCATCATGGTGCCGCACGCGCTGCTGCTCGGACTGCTGGTGCAATGCGGTTTCGGTCTGTTCGCGTCGACGACTGCCAATGCGATCATGAACCATCTGAATCTGCGGAGATTGCGATGCTGACGAAGTGGTGTGTGCCGTTGCTGTCGATTCCCTCGCTGCTGCTGCCGGCCCAGAATCCGGCGCCGACCGCGCCGGTCCCTGGCGCACCGCAGGCGCGGCCCGAAGTCATGCTGCTGCCGCAGATCGTCGTTTTGCCGCGCGGCAAGACGGAGATCTCGGTCGACGGCGCATTGACGGAATGGCCCGAGCTGCCCGGCATCCGCCTGGACGATCGGCGCCAGATCTCCGGAACGGCCCACAATGCGTGGCGCGGCCCCGACGACCTCGGCGCCATCGCGTTCATGATGTGGGATGACGAAGCGCTGTGGTTCGGCTGCGCCGTGCGCGACGACTGGCACCGTGCTCTCGAAGCCGCGACCCTGGCCCTGTCGGAGATCCCGGTCGCCGACTCGGTCGTGTTGACGTTCGATCCGGAACGCAACACCCGCGCGATCGGGCCCGATCCGGGTCGGCGCGAGGACCGCGAGTTCTGGCTGGCCGACGAGGCTGGCCGCCAGGTCGTGCAATGGGATCGATTGCGCGGCTCCGCGCGAGTGCTCGAGGAAGCCAAGGCGCGCGTCGTCGTGCTGCACGACAAACAGAAGGGCATCACCAGCTACGAGGCCCGGCTGCCATGGTCGGAGATCCTGCCGGTGGGCAAGAAGCCCACGGTCGGCGACGTGCTCGACGTGCAGATCGTCATCAACGACTTCGACGAGACCACCGATTCGATGCCGCAGACGCGCGCCGGCCTGACGTTCGGAGTGGGGCCGATCGTCGATCCGGGATTGCTGGCCAGCTTGATGCTGGTGCCGGACGCGTCCGCCTTGAACGGGGTCGTGCCGACGTTCCCGCCGAAGCCTGGCACCGCCCAAGCGCCGCTGCCCGGCAAGGAGTTCTGGGAGCAGCTGTCAGCGCGCCTCGTGCAGAACCCGCCGGTGGTCCACGACGGCAAGTCGGTGCCGGCGGACTGCGGTGGTACCAAGCGATTGGCGGTGCTCGAAGCGATCGAAGAACAGGTCGCCAGCTTCCCGCGCGTCGACTTCCTCGAGTTCCACCAGCGCATCCATCGCCGCATGTTGCGCGAGGTCGCCGGTTACACGCTGCGCGGGCTGCCGTCGTGGTGGCGTCAGCGGCTGCAATCGGTCTCCAAACAGGCCGAGGACCCGGTTCCCGAAGGTGCCGTGCGCGTGTTCCGCTTGCCGACGGGCGGTTGGTTGTTCCGTTCCGCGACGCGCAACTTCCTGGTCGATCCGAGCGGTGCCGACCTTGCCGAGTTCCTGTGGGGAGCCACGGAGTTCTGCATCCTGACGCAGCCGCTCGACATGACGACCCGCAATGACCAGTTGCTGGTGGGCATGTTCACTGCCGAGCCGCCACGCCCGGCCTACCACCACATCGCGTTCCACCTGCCGCTGGTGCCGATGGAGAGGATGCCGCTGGCGGAACTCGGCAAGACCTATGGCCAGGCATCGGGGATCCAATTGCACGTGCTCGGCAAACCGGCCGCCGACGGGACGGTGCCATACAGCGGCAGCTACCGCATCGAGCTGCCGAAGGGGCCGCGGTTGCTGTTGGTCGGCCAGAACCTGCGCGCCGAAGACGTCGGCGAGGAACCGGTCGACCTGCTGCTGCTGTCGCCTTTGAATGCCGAGGCGGTGGCCATCGTGCGCAAGGTGAAGCCGGCGATGGTGTTCCTGGACGGGGCTTTCGCTTGTCAGTCCCAGCCGACCTTGCCGCGCATCACGCTGCGCCAATTCCACGCGATGCAGGCCGCACTGCAGCCGACGCCTTCCGTGTTGTTGGCGCCCGGTGAGTCCTGGGACGTCAAGCGACAGTGAGATGGGCCCTATTTCCCGGAAGCGTCGCTTGCGGGTGATAGCCGGGATAGCAACAATGCCGGGCTCATTGATCGGTCACTGGACCGCGATCCCTACCAAACGAACGAAACAGCAATGGCAGCCAAGAAGAGCAATCCGGCGATGGACTTCCTGCTCGAGACCCTGAAGAGCAACCGCGACGCGGTCTACAAGGACGTCGCCGAAGCGGCGAAGAAGAAGAAGCTCGACGTCTATCCCATCATGTGGGGCCGCGCGAAGGCGCTGCTGGGTTACGTCAAGGTGGCGCCGCGCGGTCAGGGCAAGATGGCCAAGGCCAAGGCGACGGCTGCCGCGAAGACCGCTGCGAAGATTGCCGCACCGGTGGTGAAGCGTGGCCCGGGTCGCCCGCGCAAGAATGCGGTGGCTCCGACGACGTTCGGCAACAGCCTCGACAGCATCGTCGCGGCAGTGAAGGGCAGCGAGCAGGCGCGCGCGAAGTACCGCTCGGCCCTCGAGCGCATCCACGCGATCCTCGCCGACGCGTTGGCCTGATTGCCGCGGCCGGCCACGTGGGCCGGCCAGTCGGTTCAGCCGCCGGTGCCGCACACGCGGCGCCAGGCCGGCGCATAGTGCCCAGCGAGCCGCGCCGTCATGTTCTCGGCGAAAGCCGTCATCAGCGCGGCCGTGCGCGGACCCGCGCCGCCGCCATGCAGAGCGCGGCCGTCGACATGGGTGACCGGCCCGATGTCACGCAGTGTGCTCGACAGGAACAGTTCCGACGCGCGCCGGATGTCCGCTGGCCGTAGATCGCGTTCGGCGACCCGTTCGCCGCAGCGCGGCAGGAAGTCGAGCAGCAGGGCCCGCGTGATGCCGGCCAGCAGTCCCGCATGCAGCGGTGGCGTGCACCAGACCCCGTCGAGCAATGCGAACACGTTGGAGGTCGACGCCTCGGTGACGAAGCCGTCGTGGTTGCACATCAGGCAGTCGGTGGCGCCCATCGCCTTCGCTTCCGCAAGCCCGAGCACGTTGTTCAGGTAGTTGCCGCTCTTCGCCGCCGGATCGAGGGCGCGGCGGTCGTTGCGCAGCCGTTCGATCAGCGCCACCTGCGCCGGCTTGCCCGACATCGGCGTCAGTGGCCGCACCATGACGATCCAGCACGGCGGACCGCTGGCGTAGGCGAGGTCGATGTTCGGCGCCTGGCCGGCCCCGCGCGTGACCACCAGGCGCACGTAGCTGTCGCCATTGCCGCCCGCCGCCAGGGTCGCGGCGATCCGGCGCGCCACCGTCGCCTCGTCGAGGTCGAGCTGCATGGCGATCCCCGCCGCCGACGCGCGCAGCCGCGCCCAGTGTTCGGGCCAGCCGAACGGCACGTCCCCGACGGTTCTCACGACTTCGTAGATCGAGTCGCCGAACAGGAACCCGCGGTCGAGAACCGGGATGCGCGCGTCGCTCTCCGCGGTGATCACGCCGTCGACGTTGCAGACGTTCGTCATGGGGGCGCGGATGGTAAGCTCGTCGCCCCTCATGTGCGGCTTCATCTCGATCTACGGGCCTTCTGATTCCGACGCGATCCACGACGTACTCAACGGCCTGCTGGCCATCCAGCACCGCGGGCAGGACGCCGCCGGCGCGGTCGCGTTCAAGGACCGCTTCCAGGCCAAGAAAGGCCTCGGCCTCGTGCGCGAGGTCTTCCAGGAGAAACACCTCGAGCGCCTGCAGGGCCCGCTCGCGGTCGGCCACGTGCGCTATCCGACGGTCGGCTTGGGCGAACGCACCGACGTGCAGCCGTTCTGGCTCGACTACCCGGTCGGCGTCGCGATGGCGCACAACGGCAACGTCACCAACTTCCACGAGCTGAAGCGCACCTACTTCGGCGACCGCAAGATCCACCTCGGCAGCAACTGCGACCTCGAGGTCGTGCTCTATGTGTTCGCCGACGCATTGATGCGCCGGCAGGCCAATCCGGTCACCGTCGACGACGTGCAGACGGCGGTGAAGGAAGTGTTCGAGCGGGTGAAGGGCGCCTACAGCGTCGTCGGCATCACCAGCGAAGGCATGTATGCGTTCCGCGACCCGTTCGGCATCAAGCCGTGCATCTTCGGCAAGAAGGTGACGCCGGCCGGCACGTGGTACGCGGTGGCCAGCGAATCGGTCGTGCTCGACGTCGCCGGCTACGAGATCGTGCGCGACCTGCAGGCGGGCGAGATGCTGTGGATCGGCAAGGACCGCGTGCCGCACTTCCGCCAGGTCGGCAACAAGCCGCACCGCCCGTGCATCTTCGAATACGTCTACTTCGCGCGGCCGGACACGTTCCTCGACGGCACCTCCGTCTACGAGGCGCGCATGGAACTCGGCCGCCGGCTCGGCGCGGCTTTCAAAGCCACCGGTCTGCAGGCCGACGTGGTGATCCCGGTGCCGGAGTCGGCGCGCACCGCGGGCCAGACGATGGCGGAGGCGATCGGACTGCCGTGCCGCGAGGGGTTCGTGAAGAACCGCTATGTCGGGCGCACGTTCATCATGCCGAACGACAAGGCGCGCCAGGCGACGATCCGCACCAAGCTCAATCCGATCCGCGCCGAGTTCGAAGGCAAGCGCGTCATCATCCTGGACGACTCGATCGTGCGCGGCAACACGAGCCGGCAGATGGTCAAGATCGCGCGGCAGATGGGCGCTGCGAAGGTCTATCTCGCGTCGTACTCGCCGCCGCTGCTGTTCCCGTGCCTGTATGGCATCGACATGTCGACCAAGCGCGAGTTCGTGGCGCGCGGCCGCACGCACGAGGAGATCGCCAAGGAACTCGGCGCCGACCACGTGATCTACCAGACGATCGAGCAGATGGAGGACGCGGTGCGCACCGCCGGCAACAAGAAGCTCGAGTTCTGCAAGGCGTGCTTCGCCGGCACCTATCCGACCGGTGACATCACCGAGCGCATGATCAGCGACATCGAGCAGGACCGGCTCGAGGCCAGCAAGGCCTGATCAGTCGGCCAGGCGGCGCTTCGGCACGCGGCCGCGCAGGCGCGGCACCAGCAGCAGCGCTTCGCGCGCGATCTTGCCGTCCATCTTCGACTTGCCGACGCGGCGGTCGACGAAGTGGATCGGCACCTCCTTCACGCGGAAGCCGGCGCGCACCATGCGGAACGCCATCTCGATCTGGAACGCGTAGCCCTGCGCGTGCACGGCCGACAGGTCGAGCTTCGCCAGCGCCGCGGTGTGGAAGCAGCGGAAGCCGGCGGTGTTGTCCTTGATGCCCGAGCCGAGCACGGTGCGGGTGTAGAGGTTGGCGCCGCGCGACAGCAGGCGGCGCTTCAGTTCCCAGCCGACGGTGCAGCCGCCCGGCACATAGCGGCTGCCGATGACGAGCGGCGCGTCCGCCGACGCGAACACGAGGCGCGGCAGGTCCCACGGGGCATGGCTGAAGTCCGCGTCCATCTCGCACACACGTTCATAGGCGCGCTCGATGGCGAAGCGGAAGCCGGCGATGTAGGCGGTGCCGAGGCCCTGTTTGCCGGTGCGGTGCAGCACGTGGATGCGCTTGTCGGCGGCCGCCAGGCGGTCGGCGATGTTGCCGGTGCCGTCCGGACTGCCGTCGTCGACGACCAGGATGTCGGTGTCGAGGTACTTATGGATCGCGCGGACGATCGGCTCGAGATTGTCCTTCTCGTTGTAGGTCGGGATGACGACCAACGTGCGCCACGGCGATTTGTGCGGGCGCGCGGGGGTGGGGCCGTCGCCATTGCGGCTGCCCTGCTCGGCCGCGGCGCGCGCGGTGACTTCGTCCTGGCCCTGCAGCACGACGATGCGGTTGCTGTCCGTGCCGGTGCGCACCATCGGTTCGACCTCGGCGAACGTCGCGGCGATGCGCAGCGGTTCGGCCGCGGCTTGCGGGCCGGGGCGCGTGGTCATCGACGGTGAGGTGGTGCGTTCGCGCGCGGGTTGGGTCACTGGGGCGGTGCGGGGCGTGAAGGGAGCAGCATAGCTGGGTCAGGGAGCACTCGCGAAGGTTGGCGATCGCTGTCGTGGTGGTGCACCGTCGCGGCTTTCGCGAAGTGCTGATGCCATGCGGTGGATGCTGGCTCTGGGCGCTGTTGGCTGGTGCCGCTAGGTTCATTGGATGGGCCGCATCGCACGCCAGAGGGTCGTTCGAGGATGATGGAGATGGTGCCGTCCATCGATCCTGTGGCACGGTCGTCGATCACGGTGCCGTCGCGCCGACGCGGGCTGCTCATCACCCTTCTGGTCTTGCTGCTCGCCTGGCCGGTCTCGTTCCTCGTCGTCTTCGATCTGACGACTGCTGCCTATGCGTATGACGAAGAGAATGACGCAATGGGGCGATCGGTCGCTTGCGGCCCCAGGCCTCGATGGATGTTCAG
>CAMAUH010000057.1 GCA_945861365.1 Candidatus Kuenenia stuttgartensis | reverse complement strand
AGACCGTGATCTGGAACGGGCCGATGGGCGTGTTCGAGATGGACGCGTTCTGCAAGGGCACCGAGGCGGTGGCGCATGCCGTCGCGGCGGCGACCGCGGCCGGCGCGTTCACGGTGGTCGGCGGCGGCGACTCGGTCGCGGCAGCCGAGAAGCTCGGCATCACCAGCAAGCTGTCGCACGTGTCGACCGGTGGCGGCGCCAGCCTCGAACTGCTCGAGGGCAAGGTGCTGCCGGGTGTGAAGGCGCTCGGCGGCGCCTGACCGCGGGTCAGACGCGCAGCGAGTACTCGAACTGGTTGACGCGCGCGATCGCGTTGTAGAAGTCGTCCTCGACGAAGTGCGGCTCGACGTCGAACTCGCCGTCCTGACCGCCCTTGCCGGTGCGCACGAGGATCGTGCCCAGTTCGGCGCGTTGGCCGGCGAGCACGTCGGCCGTCGTGTGGCCGATCATCCAGCAGCGCTGCAGGTTCAAGTCGAACTCCTGCTGCGCCATCTTGTAGATGCCCGGGCCGGGCTTGCGGAACACGCTCTCCTTGCGGAAGCGGCCTTTGCCCTTCGGGTGGTAGGGGCAGCTGTAGATCTTCGCGATCGGGATCTGCTCCTGTTGCATGCGCACGAGGAAGGCCTCGCAGAAGCGCGTGAACTCGCGTTCCTTCAGCTCGCCGAAGGCGATGTCCTGGCGGCTCGTGGCGATGAACAGCCGGAACTGCTGCGGATCGATCCGCCCGAGGGCCTCGATCGAGCGATCGAGCCAGTTGGGGGTGCCGTCTTCGGCAAGGCGTGCGTTCTGCACCACGACGCCGTCGAGTTCGAAGAAGATGCCTTGCTTGTCGGGGATCTTGGCCATGCGGAGGGGCTTTGCGGGGGGCGACCGGGGGTGGTCGTTGGTCTGCCCATGCCATCGGCTCGATGGACCCCCGCCTTGAAAAGTCGGGCGGAATGCCTCGACGCCTCCCGGGGCACGACAGCCGATCCCGGGGCGACCTGTACAGGAACTCGACGAAAGAATGACCGGGGGGTCTGGGTGCTGGCGTAGCGGTGGGCATACTGCCGGATCTGCCCGCTTCTCCTCGTTCTGCATCTTGAGCCAGCAATCCGACAACGAACTCATGCTCTCGGTGCAAGCCGGGGATCTGGGGGCGTTCGAGCAGTTGGTCGAGCGCTTCCAGAACATGGTTCACGGCATGGCGATGAGCATTCTCCGGCGGCCGGAGGATGCGGAAGAAGCAACCCAGGATGCGTTCCTGAAGTTGTTCCGCGCGCGCGCTACGTACGACCATTCCCGCCCGCTCGAGCCGTGGTTGTTGCGGATCGCGGGCAATGCCTGCCGGGATCGGCTGCGGCGCCGCCGCGCTGCCGAGCTGCCGATGTCGCGATTGGCCTCTGCCGGCGCCGATGACGACAACGATCCGTTGCAGGATCTGCCGGACTTGCGTGCGCTACACGGCGCGGCTCGCCAGCACGAGGACCACACGGTGCGTGGCGAACTCGAATTGCTGTCGCCGCGAGTCCGCGCACCGCTGGAGCTGAAGTACCTGCGCGGGCTCACCAACCAGCAGATCGCCGAGTTCCTCGGCATCTCGATCAGCAACGTGAAAGTGCAGTTGGCGCGGGGCAAGGACATCCTGGCCAGCCGCCTGCAGGGGGTGCGCGAGGCATGAGCCAGCGCGAGCCATTGCATCAGGCGCCGAACGCGCAGGACCTGCGGCGGGTGCCACCGGCCACGTCGGAATGCGCCGTGATCCGCGGCCTCTTTCGCGACTTTGCCGACGCCGACCTCGGTGCCGAGGGCGTGTCGCAAGTGGAAGACCACGTCCACGGTTGCCGCACTTGCGCAGTCGAGTTGTCCCGCGCCGAACACGAGTCGCTGCGGTTGCGGCGGGCTTTCGCAGCGATGGGAACCGTCTCGCCGCGGTTGCCGGCGGGGTTTGCAGCGAAGGTCGTCAACCGGCTCGTGCTCGACGAAACGTCGATGGTGCGACCGGAGGCGCTTGCTGCTGCGGTGGCCGGTGCGCGTTCGATGCAGCGGGCCGCGACGGTCGCCGAGGCGCCGCCAGCACGCCGCGGTGTCGCGCCGCTGGGCATCCTCTTCTTTGCGACGATGCTGCTCGTCGTGCTGGTCGGCTCGATCGCGGTCATCGATGCCGGGGCGGCGGGCCCGAAGCACGTTGCGCGCCTCATCGTCGTCGATGCCCACGGCCTCGCCGACGACGATGGCAGGTCAGCCAGTGGGCTCGGGGAGCACCAGGCACTGCGGGTCGGCCGCGGTGGCGGCGCGCGCGTCGATTGGCATGACGTATCGACCAAGTTGCAGCCGGCGGCCAGCCTGGCGATCCACGGTGAGGGTGAGGTCCGTCTGGTCGACGGGCGTCCGTTGCTGGTGAACGGCAACGTCGAGGTCTCCACCAACCGGCATGTTTCGATCCCGATCGCCGATGGCAGTCGTCTCGACCTGGGCGTCGGAGAGTACGTGCTGTCTGTCGAGGCGCCGGACTGGGTCGATCCCAGCCTTCCGTCGGTTGGCCAGGCTGCATTCGCGGCGGCGCCGGCGGACCTGTTCGTCACGGTCGAGGTGCGCCGCGGTGACTCGGCAACGGTCGTGCGCAGCGTCGGCAACACCGTGGTCAAGGCCGGGCAGACCGGCATCTACCAGGGCAGCTCGAGCTTCGTTCCCTACACGAATGGCGTCGATGCGAACGGCAATGCCGAGGTGAGCCGAGTCGGTGCGCCGGTGCCGGTGGCAGCTCCCGAGCTGTCGATGTCCGGCTACGTCCAGGACGCGATGGGTAACCCGGCGCTCGGCGCCGAAGTGCGCTTGTCGTTCGGTCTGGGCGTGGGCGTGCAGAACATCAGCAAGGTGTCGGCGGACGATGGATCGTTCGTCGTGCCGGTGGATCGCGCGTTCGATTCCGGTTTCGCGATCGCTTCGGCCTTCGCCGGCGGTGTGCGGCCCGACCTCGGCATGGTCGCTCCGAATGCCGTACCGCTGGCGAGGCACGGCAACGCGTTGCGGATGCTGTCGCCGATGACCCTCGGCCTCTCGGTGCCGCTGGTCGGTAGCGTTGTCGACGACCTCGCGGTGGCGCGCAGTGGTGTCACTGTCGTGCCCTGCATCGTCGACGAGTTGTTCGGTCACGTGCTCGCGCTGACGCAGTTCCGCACGAGCACCGGCCCGGCTGGCAACTTCCGTATCGAGCGCTTGCCCTCCGCCTTGCCGCCGCACCAGGCGTTGGTGTTGTTGCTGCTGCACGGGTCGCTCGAGCCGACGGTCGTGTCGGTGCCGCAGCGAGGCGGTCAGCTCGCGATGGAGCCGTTGGCGCCAGCGGTGATGGCTCGCTTGCGCACGATCCGGCTGCACCTGCTCAGCAGGCTCAGCACCATCCACATCTACGAAGAGATCGATGGCCTCCCGGTGGGCACCGCAGCTCTGCATCGCACGGTGGTCACCGATGGGAACGGCTGCGTCAACACCTTCGCGGTCGGTCGCGGCCGGCTGTGGTTGCGTGGCGGAGCGGCCGGCGCGCCGATGCTGCGTGACCTCGTGATGGACGAAGTGGTCCCGCTGCCGCAGTACCGGTTGAGCCAGCACCTGCCGATGCCGCTGGGCTCGGTGTTCCGCGCGCTGCAGGCGATTCCGGATACCGGCGGCGCCGAGGTCGCCAACGGCTACCGGCACCAGCGCTTCTCGCTGCGCAACAGCGACGAGAACGGGGACCTGCGCGTTGGCCGAGCAGCGGATGGATTCGGTCGCCCCGTGGGCGGTGCACAGGTGTTCGCCGCCGATGCGACGGGACCTCGGGGATGCGTCGACTCGCGATTCCTTGGCTTCACTGCCGCGGATGGTTCGTTCCCGTGTGGCAGCTTGTCGGACAACTCGGACCTGCTGGTCATCGCGGATGACGGCAGCGTCGGTCTCTACCGCAACGCAGGGTCTGCGAGCGTGCCGGTGGTGCCGCTGTTGAGCAGTGGCCGTGTGCAGTTGGGCGATTCGTTGCGGGAAGAGAGTGTCAGCGGCGGCTTCATGACGATCCGCTTCGAGCGGCTCGATGCGACCGTGGATGGCATGCGCCCGGTTGCGGTGCGCTTCGTGTCGGCTGCCACGGCTTGGGAGGTCGGGGACCTGCCGCCTGGTTCCTATCGCGCGACCCTCGGCTCGACGGTGTACCACGTTGTCGTGCCCGAGACCGGCTTCGCCGTGTTGCACTAGCGATCCCGCAGGGCTGATCCGCGCGGTCCGAGCCTGCATACTGGCGGCGATGTACCGCGTCTTGCTGCTCGCTGTCTGCCTCTCGCCTTTGTCAGCGCAGCGCGGCGATCGTGCGGGGGAGTCGCAAGCGCAACTCCCCGCGGAGGTGGTTGGGCCACCGGCGCCGGTCCTGGATGTCGCCGCGGCGCTGGGCGCCTTCCGGTTGGCGGACGGGTTCACGATCACGCCCTATGCCAGTGAGCCGTTGGTCGGCGATCCTGTCGCCGCAGCCTTCGATGCGGCGGGGCGGCTGTGGGTCGTCGAGATGCGCGGCTACATGCGGGACCTCGAGGCCACCGGCGAGCGGGAAGGCACCGGCCGCATCGTCGTGCTTGCCGACACCGACCGCGACGGTCGCGCCGATGCGTCGCAGGTGTTCGCCGACGGCTTGCCGTTGCCGCGCGCCGTGCTGCCGCTGCGAGGCGGAGCGCTCGTGGTGGCGCCGCCCGAGCTGCTGTGGTTGTCCGATCCGGATGGCGATCTGCGTGCGGACGGTCGCACGGTCCTCTGCGAAGGGTTCGCTGCGGGCCTCGACAATCCGGAACATGCCGGCAACGGCCTGCTGTGGGGGCTCGACCATCGCATCCATCTCGCCAACGACCAGCGCATGGTGCGTTGGACGCCGGCCGGTTTCGCGATCGAGATGGGTGCCGGTGGCGGGCAGTGGGGGATCACGCAGGACGATCGCGGTCGCCTGTACTTCAACTACAACGAAGACTGGCTGCGCTGCGATCTGGTGCCCGGTCGCCACGGTCCGCGTGCGAGCGCCGTCGGTGGGTTGCCGGCGCTCAACCACCGTGTGTGCCGCGACACCGACGTGTTCCCGATCCGGCGCACACCGGGCGTGAATCGCGGCTACCAGCCGGGTCGCCTCGTCGACTGGGTGCTCAACATCCACACCGCGGTCTGTGCGCCGCACGTGTATCGCGGTGGCGCACTGCCTGGCTGCGATGGCGATGTGTTCGTGTGTGAGCCAGCGGGCAACCTCGTGCGTCGCATCGCGGTCGAGGATCACGATGCCGTGCTGCGCGGTCGCAATGCGTACGCCGCGCAACGTGCCGAGTTCCTGGCGTCGACCGACGAGCGGTTCCGGCCGGTGAACCTGCTGACCGGTCCGGATGGGGCGCTCTACGTCGTCGACATGTATCGCGGCGTCATCCAGCACAAGAACTTCGTCACGACGTTCCTGCGCCGGCAGATCGAAGCGCGCCAACTGTCGCAGCCGATCGGCCTCGGCCGCATCTGGCGCATCACCGCCAAGGAAGGCGGCTCGGGCCAGGCGCCGGTCGACCTGGCTCAGGCGACGGCGCCGGGCCTGGTCGACGCGCTCGCCAGCGCCAATGGCGCGCTCCGCGACCTGGCGTTGCGCGAGATCGTGCAGCGGCAGTTGGTCGGCTCGGCCGATGCGGCCCGTGCGCGTCTGCGCGACGACGCGCGGCCGGCGGCGCGGATCGTGTTGCTGTCGGTGCTGGCCGGGCTCGATCGCCTGACCGCCACGGACCTGCGGCGCGCGATGCTGGACCCCGATCCCGGTGTGGTCGCGTTCGCGTTGCAGCATTGTGCGCCGTTCCTGCTGCGGGGCGACGGCCATCTGTGGCAGGCGATCGAGCAGCCTGGTCTGGCGGCGACGCCGACCGTGGCCTGGCACCTGGCCCTGCTGCTCGGCGACCTGCTGGCCGCGAAGGGTGCGGACCGTCTTCAGGAACGTGGCCGCGCCCGCCTGGTCGCGCTGCTGCTCGCCCACGGCGAGGACAGCCACTTGCGTGCGGCGGTGGCCACGGCCGCCCAAGCCCAACACCTGGTGCCGGTGCTGGTCGCCTATGCGGCCAACCTGCCGCAGGACGCGGCGGCGATCGCGCGGCAGCGGTCGGTGGTGCGCGATCTGGCCGCTCGGGTGGTGAAGGTGCGTCGGGCCGCCTGCACGGACGCCTTGCTGGGCTGGGTCGAGCACGCCGAGCCGCGCTTGCAGCTCGACGTACTCGAGGGGGCGTGCAGCGCCCTGCCGCGCGGTGCTGCGCGCACCGGTTGGTTGCCGCTGCAGAATGCCGAGCCGCTGTCGCGGCTGTCCGTCGGTCCGGTGCCGGCGGTCGCCGCCGCAGCGACGGAGCTGCGCATGGCGGTGGTCGTCGAAGGTGCCAAGGCACCGGCCGCGGTCACGGCACTGGCGCCGGCGGAACAAGCGCGCGTTCGGGCCGGGGAAACGCAGTTCGCGCGCGTGTGTGCGGCGTGCCACCAGTTGGATGGTGGCGGCATGGCCGGCCTCGCCCCGCCACTGCGCGATTCCGAATGGGTGCTCGGACCGCCGTCGCGGCTGGTGCGCATCGCGTTGCACGGCGTGAAGGGGCCGATCGAAGTCGGCGGCACCACCTGGACGCTCGAGATGCCGGGGCAGGGCCATCTGGGGGATGACGACCTCGCCGCGGTGCTCAGTTACGTGCGCCGCGCCTTCGGTCATGCCGAAAGCACGGTGCTCCCTGCCGATGTCGCGGCGGAGCGGTCCCGCTGGCCGGGCCGGGCGGAACCCTGGTTGGCATCGGAGCTGCTCGACAGCAAGTGAGGCACCCAGGCGCCGCATTCGTGTCGGCAGCGGTTCCGCACTGAAGGTCGGATCGGTGGGTGGTCGATCAGATCGCGTTCGCAGCGCCAGTCGCATGAAGGAACGCACCCAATCATTGTTGTCTTCGGTCGTGTTCGTGGCTGGCTCAGCCTGTGCCCTGGCCTTGGCGTCGCCCGACACGGGGACACGGGTGCTCGCGGTCGGCGGCTTCGCGGTCGGGTTCGCGGCCTCGCGGACGCTGGCGGCATTGCGTCGACGCGGCGAGCGCGCGCGCCTCGACGAGATCCGCGGCGTGTTGGGGGCGGTGTGTGGCGCTTCAGGACCCGTCGCCGGCGAGGATCCTGTCGCTGGGTTGCAGCAGACCAGCAACCGGGTGGTGGAGGGGATCCGCGGGGCGATGCAGGGCTTGCGGGCCAAGTTCGCGACCATGTCGCAGGTGGTGGGAAACCTCGAGGGCATGACCCGGGAAGTCGTCGCCGTCGCGCGCAGTTCGCAGGAACAGACCAGCGAAGCCGTGGGCATCGCCGCCGAGTTGCGCGACGCCAGCGCCAGCATCGTGAAGGCGACCGAAGCCGTGCGGGGGCGCCTGCAGCCGTTGCAGTCGACGATCGATGGCATGCATGCGTCGTGTGCGACCGCGGCGGCGAACGTGCAGCAGGCGGCGAGCGTCACCGAAGCGGCCCAACAGCGGACCGCAGCCAGCGACGAGTGCATGACCGAACTGTCGAAGGCCGCGACGGAGATCGGGCAGGTGCTCGAGACGATCCAGGAGATCGCCGCGCAGACCAACCTGCTGGCGCTCAACGCGACGATCGAAGCGGCTCGCGCCGGCGAAGCCGGCAAGGGCTTCGCCGTGGTGGCGGCCGAGGTCAAGCAGCTGGCCCGGCAGACGGCGGAAGCGACCGAGGACATCCGGGCGCGCGTGCAGCGCATCCAGGGCAGCGCCGCGAGTTCCTTGCAGGCGATTGCCGCGATCCGTGAGCAGGTGACTGCCGTGGCACAGGCCAGCAGCGGCATCGCGGCGGCGGTCACCGAGCAGCAGCAGGGCGCCTCGGCCCTGCGCGAGCATCTGGTGATGTCGCGTGCCGACGTCGAGCGCCTGGGCCGCAGCGCCGAGCAGGTGGTGGCCACCGGCTCGCGGTTGACGCGCTACTTCGAACTCGCCGATGGCCGGGTGCGCGAGTCGACGCAGAACGTGATCCTGTCGCAGGCTGGCGGCCAGGAACTGTCGCAGGCGGTCGCCGACCTGCAGATGGAGTTCGCGCGGGTGCTGCAGGGCAATCTGGGGGCGGCGTCGCCCGCTGCCGCGTCGCTCGCGACCGTTCGCTGAGCGCGCTCGGCGCTCGCACTGAGGCCGCCAGCGAGCCAAGATCGCCGCATGGCATCCGCTGGCGACCTGTTTCTCGGTTTCGACGTCGGTACGCAGAGCACCAAGGCGCTGGTGGTCGATGTCGCGCGGCGCGAAGTGGTCGCGCGGGGCAGCCATGCGCACACCATGGTCGACGGCCTGCCGGCCGGCCACATGGAGCAACAGCCGGCGCAATGGCTCGAGGCCGTGGTCGCCGCGGGGCGGTCGGCGCTCGCCGCGGTCGACGCTTCGCGCATCGCCGGCATCGGCGTGTCCGGCCAGCAGCACGGCTGTGTCGTGCTCGACGCGCGGGGCGACGTGGTGCGGCCAGCCAAGCTGTGGTGCGACACCGCCACCGCGGCGGAAGCGCGGGAACTCGGCGAACGGCTCGGCCGCGCCGTGCCGACCGGCTTCACCGCCAGCAAGCTGCTGTGGCTGAAGCGGCACGAGCCGGCCAATTGGGCCCGCGTGGCGCACGTGCTGCTGCCGCACGACTACGTCAACTTCTGGTTGACCGGCGAGCGCTCGATGGAGTTCGGCGACGCCTCCGGCACGGGGTTCTTCGCGCCGGCGACGCGCACGTTCGACCAGCAGGCGATGGCGGCGATCGATGCGAAGCTGCCCGCCATGCTGCCGCCGCTGCGCGCGCCGGGCGCGTTCGCCGGCCGGCTTGCCGGTCCGACCGCGGCGCGACTCGGCCTGCGCCCCGGCATCCCGGTGTCGACCGGTGGCGGCGACAACATGATGGCGGCCATCGGCAGCGGTGCCTGCAGCGCCGGCGTCGTGGTCGCGAGCCTCGGTACCTCGGGCACGATCTTCACGCGCACGGAGTCCCCCGTGGTCGATCCGCGCGGCTTGATCGCGCCGTTCTGCAGCAGCGATGGCGCCTGGCTGCCGCTGCTGTGCGTGATGAACCTGACCGGCGTCACCGAGGAAGTGAAGGCGTTGACCGGCCTCGACCACGCGGCGCTGACGGCGGCGGCCGCAGCGGTCGCCCCGGGCGCTGGCGGTCTCGTGCTGTTGCCGTTCCTGCTCGGCGAACGCGTGCCGGATCTGCCGGAGGCGACCGGCTCGCTGCTGGGATTGCGGCCAGGTTCGCTGCGGCCCGGCTCGCTGTATCGCGCGGCTCTCGAGGGCACGGCCTGCAACCTCGCCAGCGGGCTCGAACGGTTGCGCAACCTCGGGCTGCTGGTCGACGAGGTGCGCCTCTGCGGCGGGGCTGCGCAGAATCCGCTGTGGGTGCAGATCCTCGCCAACGTGTTCGACGTGCCGGTGCGGCGCTTGCGGGAACTGGAGTCGGCGGCGCTCGGCGCCGCACTGCAGGCGATGTGGGCGGTCGCGCGCGCCGAGGGCGACGCGGCGTTGACGATGGATGCCGCGGCGGCGCCGTTCGTGCAGTTGGGTGAGTGGGTGGCACCCGAGGCGAAGTTCCGCCCTGCGTATGCCGCACTGCGGCTGCGCTACCGCGAGCAGCTCGCCCGGTTGCATCCGGGCGCCGACTGACGAAGCCCCGCAGCAGGCGCTGGATGGCGTGGCGGCGGCCCGCGCCCTACCCTGCGCGGCCCATGTTCCTCTTGCGCAAGATCGGTTCCGTGCTGCGCGGCAACGCCACGCCGCTGCAGATCGTGCTGGCGACGCTGTTCGGTTGCCTGCTGGGCTTCATCCCGGGTCTCTTCCTGCCGGGCGATCTCGGTGGCGGCCTGATGCAGGCGCCGGGCCTGATCCTGTTGCTGTTGTGCGTCGTGCTGGTGCTGAACGCGAACCTCGCGCTGTTCGGGCTCACGTTGCTGGTCGCCAAGGCGGCCAGCTTCGTGCTGCTGCCGGTCAGCTACGCGATCGGGCGCTGGCTGCTGGATGGCCCGCTGCAGGGCTTGTTCAAGGCGTTGGTCAACGGCCAGGTCACCGCGTGGTGCGGGCTCGAGTACTACGCGACGACCGGTGGCATCGTCGTCGGCGGTGTGGCGGGGCTCACGAGTGGCTTCCTGGTCGTGCGCCTGGTGGCGATGGTGCGCGCGCGCATGGCCGCTGTCGAAGAGCACAGCGCGGCCTACCAGAAGTTCGCGCAGAAGCGCTGGGTGCGCGTGCTCGCCTGGGTGTTCCTCGGCAGTGGCAAGGGCAAGGCCTCGTGGGCTGATCTCGCGCAGAAGAAGGTCGGCATGCCGATCCGTCTGCTCGGCGTGGTGATGGCGGCGGTGCTGGTCGCCAGCGTCTGGGTGTTCCAGTCGTGGTTCAGCAAGCCGATCCTGACCCGCAACGTGAAGTCGGGTCTCGAATGGGTGAACGGCGCCACGGTCGATCTCGACGGCGCCGAACTGTCGCTGGCCGACGCCAGCCTGCGCATCACCAGCCTCGCGATCGCCGACAGCAAGTCGCTGCGCAAGGACCTGCTCGCTGCCGACGCGGTGGTGGCGACGATCGATACCGGCGAACTGCTGCGCAAACGCCTCGTCATCGACGAGGTGCGCGCGACGAATGCCCGCGCCGGCACCGGCCGCGCGCGCGAGGGCGTGCTGACGCCCAAGGCCCCGCAGCCCGCACCGGAGCCCGCACCGGCCGGCACGTCGACCATCGAGGACTACCTGAAGGAGTTCGAGCAGTACAAGGAACGCCTGCAGCAGGTCGCCGAGTGGATCGAGGCGATGATGCCGGGCCCGAAGGTGCCGCCGACGCCGGAGCAACAGGCCGAGCAGCGCCGCATCGAGGAGCAAGCGGGCTACGCCAAGGTGGTCGCGCACCATCTGCTCGAGGACGCGCCGCGCATCCTGATCCGCAAGATCGACATCGAAGGCATCACGTTCTCGTGGAACGGCAAGGACGACGCGTTCGACCTGCGCGCGCGCAACCTGTCCGATGCCCCGGCGCTGGTCGCCGAGGCGGCGTCGTTCGCGATGAAGTCGAAGAGCGATGCACTGCTGGTCGGCCTGACCGGCCGCACGCTGGCCGAGGCCCGCACCGGCCTGCAGTTCGCGTGGCGGCAGATCCCGGTCGACTCGGTGTTCGGCCAGCTGAAGCTCGGCGGTGCGCCGCCGCTGCGCGGTGGCACGCTGGACCTGGCGCTCGACGGCGCGCTCGGCGGCGGTGGGGCGGTCGCGCGCACGATCGACCTGCCGCTGCAGGTGACGATGAAGGACACGCTGTTCGCGCTCGCTGGCCACAAGGAGACCGCGGTCAAGGAACTGCTGTTGCCGATCGGTCTGCGCGGCCCGCTGGTGCGGCCGGCAGTGTCGCTCGACGACAAGGTGCTGCAGGCGGCCCTGCTGAAGGCCGGCCAGGCCGAACTGGCGAACTTCGTGCAAGGCCAGGCCGGCAAGCTGCTCGGTGGCACGCCGCTGTCCGGCGTGCTCGACGCCAACAAGTCGGTCGGCGAGAACCTCGATGCGGCGAAGGCCAAGCTCGAAGCCGAGGCGAAGGCCAAACTCGACGCCGAGAAGGCCAAGGCCGAGGCGGAGCTGAAGCAGAAGCTGCTCGACGAGGCCAAGAAGAAGCTGCCGGGCTTCGGTGGCCTGCTGCCCGGCGGCGGCAAGGAGTGACGATGGTGAAGCTCGACCGCACCGAGCAGCGCATCGTCGGCGTGCTGATCGAGAAGCAGACGACGGTGCCGGACATCTACCCGCTCAGCGAGAACGCGTTGCTCGATGGCTGCAACCAGAAGAGCAACCGCGAGCCGCTGACCGAACTGGTCGCGTTCCAGATCACCGGCGCGCTGATGGCGCTGCAGCAGAAGGGCATCGTGGCGCGCGTCGATGGCGGCGGCCGCGTCGCTCGCTATCGCCACAAGCTCGACGAGGTGCTGCACGTCGGCAGCGACGAGCTGGCCGTGCTGGCCGAACTGCTGCTGCGCGGCCCGCAGGCGCCCGGCGCGCTGAAGCCGCGCGTCGCCCGCATGGGCTACCACGCCGCCCCCGAGTCGATCGAGGCAATGCTGCGGGCCCTGGCGGGCCGGGCGCCGGCGCTGGTCGAACAGTTGCCGCTCGGTCCGCGCGAACGCGACCGCCGCTGGCGGCATCGGCTCGGCGATGGCAGCGAGCTGCAGGACGCGGCGTCGCCGATCCCGACCGTGTCGGCGGCACCGGCCGTCGTCGCGGTGGCGCCGACGCCGGCTCGCAGTGGCAGCCCCGACGATCTCGTGCTCGAACTGCTGTCGCGCGTCGAAGCGCTGGAGCAGCAGGTGCGCGCGCTGCAGGCCGAACGGCGGCCGGGCTGAACCGCGGCGCGGACCCGCGCCGGCGCGGATCAGAGGCGCAGCGCTTTCGCCAGCTGCTCGCACCAGGTGGCGTCGCGTTCGCCGTCGGCGATGACCCAGTCGACGCGCAGGCGCTTGGCCCGATCCGCATCGAGGTCGAGGTCGTAGGTGGCGCCGAACCGCCCGTAGGCGCGCGTCGACCAGGTGGCCGTCGGGTTGTCCGCGTGTTCGACGCGCAGCACGGTCACCGCGCCGGTGGCGAGCGGCAGCACCGCCGCGATCCATTCGCAGCCGGTCCACACGTCGTTGTCTTGCGCCTTCGCGCTGGCCGGGCGCACGTAGCGCACTGGCGTGGCGCCCGGCTCGGCGAACTGCTGCAGCGCGCGGAACTGGATGCCGGCGTGCTGCGGATCGCCGCGCAGCAGCACGCGTTCGTGGGCGGCGCGCAGCAGCACGTCCATGTGCAGCACGAACGCCGTGTCGTCGACCGCTTCGACACGCAGCCCGCGCCGTTCGTGCACGAACGGTTGCCCCGCGGCGTCGCACCAGTCGATCGCCTGCACCTGCCACTCGGCGCCGAGATCGTGGCTGGCCGGCGACAGCTGCTGCTGCCAGCGCTGTGAGACGCCGGCCGTGCAGTGCCACACGTCGCGCGTGACCTCGCCGACGCGGATCTTGTTCCAGCCGACGAACAGGCCGCGGTGGTGCGGGTGCTGTCCGCCGAGCCCCTTGGTCAGCAGCGTGCCGCTCGGCGAGAACACGTCGTGCCACACCTTGCAGGTCGCGTCGTGCTGCGCGCCGTCGTAGGCCGCGCTCTGCAGCTTTGCCGCGGTCCTGC
>CAMAUH010000056.1 GCA_945861365.1 Candidatus Kuenenia stuttgartensis | reverse complement strand
CTTCCCCGACTTCGCATGCCGCGGACCGCGCGGGCAACGTGCTGCTGTCGGGGTTGCCGCCTGGACCCTGCCGGGCCGACGTGTTCGCCGGAACGTTCCAGACCCCGGAAGTGCAGATCGTGGCCGGCAAGCGAGGCGAGCAGGCGGTGATCGTCGAATGAACTCGCGAACTCTGCCTACTGCGCCCGCCTTTGTAGTTGCCGCTCATCGCTTCGTCGCCGCGGCAACGCTGCTGCTCGGCGTACTCGCCGCGCAGGAACCCACCTGCCGTCTCGAAGGCCAGCTGCTCGATGCGATGCAGCAGCCGCTGGCAGGTGCAAAGGTCATTGCATCGCGCAGCGGCAACATCCTCGCCCGAACTGACACCGACGCCGCGGGCGGCTTCGTGTTCGAAGCGCTGCCGCAGGATCGCGTGTGCGTGCAGGCCACCACCGCGGCGCCAGACATCGCGGCGGCCGACATCGACCTGCTGTACGAGACGACGCGCTTCCTGTTCCTGCACGCGATGCCGGCGCGCGTCGTGCGCGGCTTCGTCAAGAACACGCAAGGCACACCGATCGTCGGCGCATTCGTCGGCGCCGTTCCCGATGCCGCCGGCAAGCTCGGGCCAGTCGCCTGCTCGGCGACCAGCGACGAGGACGGTGCGTTCGTGCTGACCCATGTGCCGTTCGGCGCCTGCCTGCTGCGCGCGTTCGCGCCCGGCCATGCGAGCTACGCGGACTCGCTCACCGGCACCGGCGACCTGCAGCCGGCGATCGCACTCGACGAGACGGACGCGCAGACGTGGACGCTCCTGCTGAGCGGCGTAGGTTTCGATCGCACCGCCGCGAACGTCAGCATCACCGCATGGCGCGGGGAACAGAGCCTGCCGATGCCGCCGCAGTGGCTGGCACCACCGCTCGGCGACGATGGCTGGCACATCGACGCGCCCGCGGCCAGCGACCGGCTCGAGGTGCTGTTGGCGCCGCAGCTCGCAGCCGAGCCGCAACGCCATTCGGTCGCAGGCGGCCTCCGCCAGCGACGCTTCCCGTTCGCGGTGCGAACCGGTGACGAAGCGATTCTGCAGCTGCTGTTCGAAGGCATCACGCCGCCGCGGCCACTGCGCGTGCTATTGCAGGAAGTCGGCGATGCAGCGATCCCCGCGCGCCTCGCCCTCGCAGTGCCCACCGACGGCAAGCTCGCGGCGCCTGCGTTCATGGCCCCCGGCGAGTCGTTCGCCGTGCGCCTGCTCGACGAGCAGTTCGTCGCGATCGGCGACGGCGACTCCGCGTGGTTCACGGCACGCCATCAGCCCGGCGCGACGCACACGGTGCGCTGCGAGCCCGCCCGCACGGTCCGCGTGCGCGTCGTCGATGCCGAGGGTGCGCCGTGTCCGGGGGCGTCGATCGAACTGCGCGCGCGCGGCCAGACGATCGGTGTCGGCGCCACGACGCGCGCTGGCACCGAGCAACTGCGCGGCCTGCGCGCGGCGAAGAACGCATCGCTGTACGTGCGCTCCGCGCGTGGCTTCAGCAACCCACCGCCGCTGCCGGAAGCGCAGCCCGAGGACTACGGCACCGTGGTGCTGCAGCAAGGTTGCGATCTGCTCGTGCTCGCCACCGACGCAGACGGCAAACCCGCGTCGGGCGCACGCATCACCCTGCGCACCGGGTCCCACGACACCGCATGCGTAGCGGGCCGCGATGGCCGGTTCCTGCGAACCGGCTTGGTTCCGCCAAGAGAAGGCCGTCGCACGGCAGGATCACTGCTGGGGATCCAGCTGTATCCACTGGGCGGCGGCAAGGTGTTCGAGCCCACGCGGCAAGGAACGATGCGACTCGAAGCGACGGTGGTCGTGCCATGAACCCACTCTCCCGCGCATTCCGCGCCCTCGCCCCGCTGCTGCTGGCGAACGCCCTGCTCGCGCAGGAACCCACGTGCCGCCTCGAAGGCCGCGTGCTGACCGCCCACAGCGAACCCGTCGTCGGTGCGATGGTCACCGCCGAACGCGACGGCACCATCGTCGCGAAGACCGGCGCCGACGCGCTCGGCATGTTCGTGTTCGGCAAGCTGCCGCTCGGCGAACTGGTCGTGCGCGCGGCGACGACCGACGACGTCGGCGCGAGCCTCGTCGACACGGTGGCCGGCCCCGGCTTCGTCACCCTACATCTCGCGCCCGCTCGCCGTGTGCGCGGCAGCGTGCTCGACGCGAAAGGCGCGCCCCTCGCGAACGCGTTCGTCGCCGCAGTGCCACTCGGCGCGCCAGCACTGTCCGCCTTCGGCGTGCACACGCGCAGTGGCGCCGACGGCACGTTCACGCTGCCGCCCAAACCGTTCGGTCCGCTGGCGCTGCGCGCGTTCCATCCCGCCCACGCCGGCGCGGCGCTCACGCTCGAACGGGACGCGAGCGATCCGGTCGAGTTGCGCATGGCCGACGACGAGCCGACCGCGCACCGCTTCGTGGCGGAAGGCTTCGAAGCGGACGCACTGGCCAAGGCGCGACTGCACGTCGGCGCGATGATCGGCCGTCAGCGCGTGCCGCTGCCGCCGGAACTCGCCGAGCCCGCGATCGGCCCCGACGCCACGTGGACCCTGCGCGGCTGGCCGGTGGAGGACGAGCTGGGCGCGCGCATGCGCGTGCCCGGCATGCCGAGCGACCCGCAGCGGCAGGTCGTCACCGGCTTGCGCGACCGCACACGCAAGTTCGTGCCGAGCGGTCGCAGTGCCGTGCCGTTGCGCGGCGTCGTGCAATTGCCGGACGCGGCGCTGCCGAAGGGCGGCATCCGGCTGCTGCTGCGCTTCGGCGAGGAGCGCCTGCAACTGACGACGGATGCGCAGGGCGCGTTCGCGACGCCGTTCGCGGTACCGCACGGCGATGACGTGCTGGTGCAATCGCTGGATGCGCGGTTCCTGGTCCCGGACGCGCGCCAGCATGAGGCTGTGGGCTGGCGCGGGTTGGCCGGCAGCCACGCCGCAGAACGCACGTGGACAGTCCCGCTGCAGGCGAGCCAGCGCGTGCACGGCCGCGTCGTCGATGCGCAGGGCGGCCCCGCGGCCGGCGCCTGTGTGCGCCTGATGTCGACCAACACGAAGACGCTGCACCTCTTCGAAGGCGGCGGCGTGCCGACGAGCCTGCAACATGCGGAAGCGTGGACCGACCGCGATGGCCGCTTCACGCTGACCGGCTTCGCGACGAGCGACGACGTGCTGCTGCGCATCACGCACCGCGACGGCCACCGGCAGGAGACGTTCCACATCGGCGAACGCGGCGAACACGACGTTGGCAGGCTGCAGCTCGGTCCGGCGGCGACGCTGCGCGGGCGCGTGCTCGATCCAGCGGGCCGCCCTGCCGCCGGCGCGTGGGTGCACGTGCGCGTGTGGTCCGGCGATCTGACCGGACAACTGCTCGCCATCGATCGCGCCGGCACGTTCACGCTGCGCGGCCTGCCGCCCGGCGCGTGCGTCGTGTGGGTGCTCGGCCACGACAAGGTGCTGCGGCGCGTCGATCTCGTCGAAGGCGAAGTGGTCGACGTCACCTTGCCGTGAGCGACGGTGCCGTCACCGCATCGCCTGGTACACCGCCGTGCGGAAGCGCGAGTGCAGACTGAACTCGTCGAACGGCTGGTGCTGCGCGAACAGCACCGCGACCAGTTCCGCCGCCGGATCCGCCCAGAACGTCGTGCTGGCCGCCCCGCTCCAATGCTGCGCTCCCTGGTTCATCAGGTCGTGCCCCGCCGACGGATCGCGCACCACCGCGCACACGAGCCCCCACCCATCGCCGGCCCGGCTGGTCGTCCGCCCTTCCAGCGAATCGCCGCGCGCGACCTCGAGCATGCGCCGGCTCAGCACCCGCACCCCGTCGACCTCGCCGTCGCCGACCAAGAGCCGACCGAACCGCGCGTAGTCGTCGAGCGTCGAGAACATGCCCGCCCCGCCGGACGCGAAGCCGCGGCCGGCTTCCGCGTAGGCGCCGAACGTCGCTTCGGTCGTGGCCAGCTTGCCGGCCTTGCGCGTGTGCAGCGACGCCAGCCGCGGCAGCTTGCTGGCCGGCACGTCGAAGTCGGTGTCGACCATGCGCAGCGGGCCGGTGACCAGTTCGTGCACCACGTCGCCGAGCGGCCGCTTCGTCGCGCGCTCGATCAGCACGCCGAGCACGTCGTCGGCGATGCTGTAGTTCCACGCCGTGCCGGGCTGCGCCAGCAGCGGCAGCTTCGCCGCGCGCGCCAGGAAGTCCGCGCTGGAGCCCGCCTCCCACAACTTCGCCTGCCGGTACAGGTCGTGCACCGGCGACGTGCGGAAGAAGTCGTAGCTGAAGCCGGCCGTGTGGTTCAGCAGCATGCGCACCGTGATCGGCCGTTCGACGAACACCGTCTGCGGCGCTTCAGCGGTGCCGCCGACGAACACCTCGGGCTTGTCGAACTCCGGCAGCAGGTCCTTGATCGGCTGGTCGAGCCGCAGCACGCCCCGCTCGACGAGGCACAGCGCGGTGACCGCGGTGATCGGCTTGCTCATCGAGTAGATGCGCACGATCGCGTCGCGCTGCAGCGGCGCCCGCGCGCCGACGTCGGCGACGCCGAACGTGTGCGCGAGCACTTCCTGGCCGCGGTGCAGCACGAGGCACGAAACGCCGGCGTGTTGGCCACTGTCGACCACCGAGCGCAGCAGCTGCTCGACGCGGCCCAGGCGATCGGCGAGGAACGGGGATTCGTCCTGTTGCGCAGCCAGCGCCAGCGACAACAGCGGAGCGAACAGCAGCGGGGCGCGGAGCATCGCCGCACGCTGCCGCGCGCGCGGGGGCAGCGCAAGCCTCAGGGATCGACGTAGCTGCCCATCAGGTAGCGCGGCAGCAGTTCCTCGGCGGGCGGGCTCGTGAACGGCAGGTCGGCGGCGAACAGCTCCTCGGCCAGCAGCGCCGCGGCCGGCACGGAGGTCACGCCGCGCGCCTGCAGTTCGGGCGCGAGCTGGGTGGCGAGCGCTGCCGGCAGCACACAGCGATCGCCAGCACGCAGTTCGGCGAGCGCGTCGGCGAGCGGCAACGCCGCGGATGGCAGCAGCGGCTGCAGCACGCCGTGCGGGTCGCGCGCGAACACGCCGCGGTGAAAACGATCCCGCCGCGCATCGAGCAGCGCGAACACGCGGTCGCTGCCGGTGCCGGCGCGCGCGGCGAGCCACGCGAGGCTGTCGACGGCCTGCACCCGCACGGCGGCGAAGCGCTGCAGGAAGCGCACGAACGTCACCGCGACGCGCAGGCCGGTGTAGGAGCCGGGGCCGAGGTCGAGGCGGATCGCGGTGAGCTGGTCGGGTTGCACGTTCGCGCGCGCGCAGACGTCGGCGACGAGGCGCGCGAGGTCGCCGCGTTCGCCGGCCGCCGGCCGCAGCGCGTGCACGACGCCGGCCACGCGCAGCGCCACCGAGAACGGCACGTCGGCGGTCAGGTTGCTGCCGGACAACGCCAGCTCGACGGCTTCGCTCATGCGCCGAGTTCGCGCGTGACGACGTCGGCGAGTTCGCCGCACAACCGTTCGCAGGTGGCGAGGTCGGCGGCCTCGATCATCACGCGGCACTTCGGTTCGGTGCCCGAGTAGCGCAGCAGCAGGCGGCCGTCGCTGCCGAGCGCGCGTTCGATCTCGGCGGCCTTGGCGGCGATCGCCGGCACCGTCGCCAGGTCGGGCTTGTGCTTCACCGGCACGTTGACGAGCTTCTGCGGGAAGCGCTGGAACGCGGCGAACGCGCGCGAGAAGCCGCCGTCGGGCACGGCCTCGAGCAGCCGGATGCCGGTGTAGAGGCCATCGCCGATCAGGTCGTGGTCGGCGAACAGCACGTGGCCCGACTGCTCGCCGCCGAGCACGGCGCCGAGTTCGCGCATCGCCAGGAACACGTTGCGGTCGCCGACCGGCGTCACGTGGACCCCGACGCCCGCTTCGCGCAGCGCCTTGTGCAGGCCGAGATTGCTCATCACCGTCGCCACGACGCGGCCACCGGCCAGGCGCTTCTGCGCGTGCAGCTGGCGGCCGAACAGCGTCAGCACGTCGTCGCCGTCGCGCACGGTGCCCTGCTCGTCGACGAAGATGCCGCGGTCGCCGTCGCCGTCGAGGCAGATGCCCAGAGCAGCGCCGTGTTCGCGCACCGCCGCGGCGAGGCTCTCAGGATGCAGGGCGCCGCAGCCCTCGTTGATGTTGAAGCCGTCGGGTTCGCAGTGCAGCTCGATCACCTCGGCGCCGAACGCGCGCAGGATGCGCGGCGCCAGTTCCGAGCCGCCGCCATTCGCGGCGTCGATGCAGACCTTGCGGCCGGTCAGGTCGAGCGACGGGAACTGCTCGGCGAAGCGCTCTTCGTAGAGCGTCAGCAGGTCGCTGCGATCGCGCGACCGCGCGTTGCGCAGCTCGGACGGACACAGCGCGACCGCCAGCTTCGACAGCTCGGCTTCATCGTCGTCGCGCAGCTTGGTGCCGTCGTGCCCGAAGATCTTGATGCCGTTGTCGTGCGCCGGGTTGTGCGACGCGCTGATCATGATGCCGGCGTCGAACGGCTGGCTGCGGACCAGGCAGGCCAGCGCCGGCGTCGTGCACAGCCCGAGGTCGGCGATCGCCACCTCGGCGGCGACGAGGCCCTGCGCCAGCGCTTCGAGCATCCACGGCGCCGAATCGCGGCCGTCGTTGCCGATCAGCACGCGCTTCTGCGCCTCCCCGCTGCGCTGCAACAGCACGCCGAGCGCGCAACCGACGCGACGCAGCGTCTCGGGGTCCATCGGCGGGTCGCCGGCGCGGCCCCGCAATCCGTCGGTGCCGAACTTGGGCGGCTCGATCGTGCTCATGAGTTGCGGCGCAGCTTGACCAGCACGGTTTCATCGAGCAAGCACTCGTTGCGATCGACCAGCTGATGCTGTCGACCGACGTAGAGCACCCGCGCCTCGCGCGCGAACTCGGCCGGCAGGCCGCCACCGCCATCCGGGCGGGCGATGTGCACGTAGAGCCGCAGGTTCGCCGCTGCCCATTCGACGAGCTTGCGCTGGTCGCCGCCCTCGCGCAGGTTCACCAGCTGGCTGCGCAGGTTGCCGCCGACCTTGATGCGCACGGTGCGCACCTTCGCCTCCGGCTCGTACTTGCCGCGCAACTCGGCAGGCAGCGCCAGGTCGTCGACGACGATCGGCAGCTCCATGTCGAACGGCTCGGTCAGCGGCCGCAGCTGCATCGTCAGGATCGGCACGGACTGGAACCGCAGCCCCGAGTCCACGCCGCCGACCAGTTCCAGGCTGGCGGTGACCTGCCGTTCGTTGCCGGCGCTCTTCACGGTGGCGCGGAACGGCTTGCCCGCCCGCTTCTTGAACCGGTCGAGGTCGATCGCGCGGCCGAGCACGACCGCCTTGCCCGGCGCGAACTCGGCAGTGTCCACCTGCACGCGGCGGGCGAACTGTTCGTCCTCGATCAGCTCGACCAGGTCCAACGACAACTGGAACGGCTGCTCCTCGATGAGCTCGACTTCGAGCCGGACACGCGGCGGCACCAGCTCGACGTGCAGATCCTGCAGCAGCTTCTCGCTGCGCAGGTCGGCGGCGGTGAACTCGACGCTGGTGCGCGAGCCCCAGTCGAGATCGAGGAACTTGATGATCTGCAGGTCGAGACGCGACTCCTCGATCTCGGCGACGCGGTGACGCGGCCCGGAGACCCTGATGCCGACGCGGTCGATCGCCTTCTCGCCCTCGAGGAAGCGCTTGCCGACGACGCGGTCGGTGGGCAGCACGACGACGAGGCGGTCGCTGCCGACCCCGGCGCTGACCTGCGGTCCCGCGGTGACCAGCGGCACCTGGCGCTGCGTGTGGTTGGTGATGCGGCTGTTGACGAACAGCCACAGCAACAGGCCGAGCCCGATCGCGATCAGCTTGCGGACCGGATCGGCGACGATCGCGGCGAACACACCCGGGGCTCTGCGCTTGTCGGGGCTCATGCGGGCTGCTTCTCGATGCCGAGCGCTTCGTGCAGGCGCTCCTCGAGTTGTTCGAGGGTCAGATCGAAGTCGAGCTTGCCGCCACTGGCGGTCGAGATCTTGCCGGTCTCCTCGCTGACGACGAGCACCAGCGCATCGGTGTTCTCGGCGAGGCCGAGTGCTGCGCGGTGCCGCGTGCCGAAGCGCTTGTCGAGGTCGGGATCCTGGCTGAGCGGGAACAGGCACGACGCCGCGACGATGCGGTCGTCGCGCACGACGACCCCGCCATCGTGCAACGCGCTCTTCGGATAGAAGATCGACTCGATCAGGTAGGAGTTGAGCTCGGCGTCGATGGTGATGCCGTTCTCGATCAGTTCCGACAGCGAGGCTTCGCGTTCGATCGCGATCAAGGCGCCGATGCGCTCCTTGCTGAGGCGCGACAGCGCGCGCAGCAGGCGCGGCACGATCTTCACCTCGCGGCGGAAGAAGGTGCGGAAGATGCGCACGTCGCCGAGCTGCACGATGGCGCGGCGGATCTCCGGGTGGAACACGACGATCAGGCCGACGAAGAAGGACGGCGCCAGCTGGTCGACCAACCACGCCACGCGGTCCAGCTGGAAGACCTTGATGAGCACGGTGACGCCGACCACGCTGCAGCCCAGCAGCACGCCGAGGCCCTTCAACAACGTCGAGCCGCGGGTCGCCCACAGGAACCGCAGCGCCACGTAGAACAGCGCCGCGAAGATCGCCACCTCGACGACCATGTTGAGCGGACCGAAGGACTCGACGAGCTCCTCGGCCGATTGCGGCAGGGTCGCGACGAAGGTCATGCGGTTTCGGGGCCGGGCGCTTGGTTCAGGCGCCGGACAGGCCCACGTCGGGCTTCTTGTCGATCGGCAGCGGCGGGGCTTCGGCCGCCGCGCGCGCGGCGGCCTCGGCGCGCTTCTGCGGCGCCTGCTGCAGGCGCAGCTGGGCCTGCCGGTACTCGTCGAGGTCGTCGCCGCGCATGACCGCCGCGACTTCGTCACCGCTGAGCGTCTCGTGCTTCAGCAGCGCCTTCGCCACCATGTCGAGCTTGGCGCGGTTGTCCGTCAGCAACTGCGTGGCGGCGCGGTACTGCTCGTCGACCAGGCGCTTCACCTCGTCGTCGATCAGCTCGAGCGTGCGTTCGCTGACGCTGCTGGCGAGGCGGAACTCGCGGCCGAGGAACGGATTCTCGTCGTCGGCGGTGTACTTGATCGGCCCGACCTTCGGGCTCATGCCGAGCTCGCACACCATCACGCGGGCCAGGTTGCTCGCCTGCTCGATGTCGTTCTGCGCGCCGGCCGAGACGTCGCCGAACACGATCTCCTCGGCGACGCGGCCGCCGAAGCACACGGCCATGCGGCCGAGCAGCTTCTTGCGCCAGTGGTTGTATTCGTCCTTCTCGGGCATCGACAGCATCACGCCCAGCGCGCGGCCGCGCGACACGATCGTGACCTTGTGCACCGGGTCCTGGTCCGGCGTCAGCATCGACACCAGCGTGTGGCCGGCCTCGTGGTAGGCGGTGACCTTCTTGTCCTCCTCCTCGATGGCGCGGCTCTTCTTCTCGCGGCCCCAGCGCACGCGGTCGCGAGCCTCCTCGAGGTCGGACATGTCGACGGCGTCCTTGTTCTTCATCGCGGCGAGGATCGCCGCCTCGTTGATGACGGCGGCCAGCTCGGCGCCGGAGAAGCCGGCGGTCGCCTTGGCGATGGTGTGCAGGTCGACGTAGCCGGCCATCTTCACCTTGCGCGCGTGGACCTTCAGGATCGCTTCGCGCCCCTTCACGTCGGGCTTGTCGATGACGACCTGGCGATCGAAGCGGCCCGGCCGCAGCAGCGCCGGATCGAGCACGTCGGGGCGGTTGGTGGCGCCGACCAGGATGATGCCCTTGTCGGAGTCGAAGCCGTCCATCTCGACCAGGATCGCGTTCAGCGTCTGCTCACGCTCGTCGTGGCCGCCGCCCATGCCGGTGCCGCGCTTGCGGCCCACGGCGTCGATCTCGTCGAGGAACACGATGCACGGGCTCGCTTCGCGCGCCTGCTTGAACAGGTCGCGCACGCGGCTGGCGCCGACGCCGACGAACATCTCGACGAAGTCGCTGCCACTGATGCTGAAGAACGGCACCTCGGCCTCGCCGGCGATCGCCTTCGCCAGCAGCGTCTTGCCGGTGCCGGGCGAGCCGACCAGCAGCACGCCGCGCGGGATCGAGCCGCCGAGCCGCGCGAACTTCGCGGGGTTCTTCAGGAACTCGATGATCTCGCGCACCTCGGCCTTGGCTTCTTCCATGCCGGCGACGTCGTCGAAGGTGATGTTGGTGCGGTTCTCCTTCGTGTAGAGCGACGCGCGGCTGCGCCCGAAGCTCAACACGCCGCCGGTGCCGCCCGGCGAGCGCATCTGGCGCAGGATGAAGAACCACACGATCGCCAGCACCAGCAGCCACGGGCCAACGGTGCCGACGATGTACAGCATCGCGGTGTTCGGCTCGGTGATGCGGAAGTCGGCAGCGCTCAGCGACAGCGGGAAGTCGCGCAGCGGCACGCCCGCCGCCTGCAGCGCGGTGGTGACCTCGCGCAGCGACGGCTCGGTGCTGCCCGCGGCCGGTGCGTCGACGCGCACGTACTGGTACTTCGAGTCGCGCTGCAGCAGCGCCGTCACGTAGGCGCCTTCGTGGCGCAGCTCGGTGTTCGCCGGCGGCCGCGCCGCGACGTTCGGGTTGGTGGCCTTGCCTTCGAACTCGGTGACGAAGAAGGCGCGCCACACGTGGATGCGCTTCTCGCCGAGGTCGGCGAGGAACCGCGACGTGGCACCGCCGCGGTACTGGTCGGTGTCCAGCTTCTGCCCGGACAGGCTGAAGTAGAGGTCGATCTCGTTCTGGTCCTTGCGCAGGAAATCGCGGACCACCACTTCGATCGGGCGCACGCCGCCAGGCGTCTGCACTTCGGCCGACGCCACGCCATCCGAGAAGGTCAGCTTGTCGAGCTGGCCGTTCAGCAGGTAGCTGTAGAAGGCCGCGATCGAACTCTGGTTGCCGTTGCCCGAGCTCGAGACGACGAAGAACAGGGCCATCAACAGCGCCAGGATCAGGATCACCCCGCCCATGCCGCGCGGCTTGCGACCGCCCTGGCCCTCGCCCGGTTCCTTCGATTCTTTGCTGGTCATGTGGTTCTTGCCGTCGCGCGCGCGCGGACGGCCGTTCATCGGCGAGGTGCCGTGTTCAGCCGTAGCCCGCGTGCCAGCGCACGTTCCGCCCCGCCAGTCGACGGGTGCGAAGAGGGGCAGGATAGGTCGGCGGTTTCCGCGAAGCCAGGAGGGCAACCGCGAAGAACCACGAGCGGTGCGATGCCCGAGCCAGCGCCCCGTGCCGACCGCGCAGTCCTCGTCTGGCTGGCGTGCATCCGCACGGCCACCTACTCTGGCGAGTCCACACACCCGTCCATTACGAACGGCTTCCGCTCGCACTGCTCGTGAAGAAAGACACCGTCGTCCCTCGTCGCCCCGGCCGAACCAGCCCGCAGTTGCCGGCCGCCGACCTGGCCCGCCTGCAGCCGATCCTCGATCGCTGGGCGCCCGTGCCCGGCAACCTGCTGCCGATCCTGCACGACGTGCAGGCGGCATTCGGCCACGTGCCAGCCAACCTGGTCGGACCGATCGCCAAGGCGCTGGGCCGGTCGCGCGCCGAGGTGCACGGCGTCATCTCCTTCTACCACGACTTCCGCACCACCCCGCCCGGAGCCCACATCCTGAAGGTCTGCCAGGCGGAGAGCTGCCAGGCCTGTGGCAGCCGCGAACTGACCGCGCACGCCGAGCGCACGCTCGGCTGCAAGCTGGGCGAGACGTCTGCCGACGGCGCCGTCACCGTCGAACCGGTCTACTGCCTGGGCAACTGCGCTGCCTCCCCCGCGGTGCTGCTCGATGGCGCGCTGCACGGCCGCGTGACCACCGCCAAGCTCGACCGCCTGCTGGCCGCGGCCAGGAGCAAGGCATGACCATCAAGGTCTGTGTCCCGCGCGATGCCACCGCGCTGAGTCTCGGGGCCGATGCCACCGCCGCCGCGATCGCCGCCGCCGCCAAGCAGCACGGGCAGGCGATCCAACTGGTCCGCACCAGCAGCCGCGGCCTGTTCTGGCTCGAGCCCTTCGTCGAGGTCGAAACGCCCACCGGCCGCATCGGCTACGGCCCGGTCGAGCCCGAGGACGTCGCGGGCCTGTTCGCCGCCGACTTCCTGCACGGTGGCGCGCACCGGCTCAACCAGGGCAAGGTCGAAGCGATCCCGTTCCTGGCGCGTCAGGAACGGCTGACGTTCGCGCGCGCCGGCATCACCGACCCGCTGTCGCTCGCCGACTACGAGGCGCACGGCGGCCTGCGCGGCCTGCAGCGCGCACTCGGCATGGCGCCGGCCGCGGTGGTCGAGGAGGTCGTCACGTCCGGCCTGCGCGGCCGCGGCGGCGCGGGCTTCCCGACCGGCATCAAGTGGCGCACCGTCGCCGGCGCGCCAGCGACCCCGAAGTACGTGGTCGCCAACGCCGACGAAGGCGACTCGGGCACCTACAGCGACCGCATGGTCATGGAAGGCGATCCGTTCGTGCTGCTCGAAGGCATGGCGATCGCTGGCTACGCGACCGGCGCTTCGCATGGCTACATCTACCTGCGCTCCGAGTACCCCCATGCGCTGGCGGTACTGAACGAGGCGCTGGCGACGCTGCGCGCCCGCGGCGTCTTCGGCCGCTCCGTGCTCGGGTCGGGCTTCGCGTTCGACGCCGAGGTGCGCGTCGGGGCCGGGGCCTACATCTGCGGCGAGGAGACCGCACTGCTCGAGTCGCTCGAAGGCAAGCGCGGCATGATCCGCTACAAGCCACCGCTGCCGGCGATCAAGGGCCTGTTCGGCCAACCGACCGTGGTCAACAACGTGGTGTCGCTGGCGTCGGTGCCGATCATCCTGGACCGCGGCGGCCAGTACTACGCCGACTACGGCATGGGCCGTTCGCGCGGCACGCTGCCGATCCAACTGGCCGGCAACATCAAGCGCGGGGGCCTGGTCGAGAAGGCGTTCGGCGTGACCCTGCGCCAGCTGATCGAGGACTACGGCGGCGGCACGCGCAGCGGCCGGCCGGTCCGCGCCGTGCAGGTCGGCGGCCCGCTGGGCGCCTACTTCGACCAGAGCCTGCTCGACCTGCCGCTCGACTACGAAGCGCTCGCGGCGAAGAAGGGCATGGTCGGCCACGGCGGCATCGTGGTCTTCGACGACACCGTCGACATGGCCGAG
>CAMAUH010000055.1 GCA_945861365.1 Candidatus Kuenenia stuttgartensis | reverse complement strand
TGCTGATGACCGGTGCGCGCGCCGAGCCGTCGCCGATCACGTTGGCGTCCAGTGTGCGCCTGCGGTTCAGCAGGCTGCTGGTGCCGCCGGCGAGGGCGCTGTCGAACAGGTAGACGTTGGTCGTCGCGACGAGGCCGGTGTCGAGGTTGGTCGCGTCGGACTGGAACGCGACGCGCACGCGCGAGCCGCTGACGTGCACGCTGGCCGCGCTGCTGGCGCCGCCGGTGGCCTGGGCGCCTGCCACCGAGACGCTGGCGCGCAGCTTCGTGAACGGCGTGCTGCCGCTGACGTCCGCGTAGTAGACGTCGCGCAGCCCGTTGGTGTCGCCGGCGCGCAGGTTGGTCGCGTCGCTCTCGAACGCCACCACCGTGCCGGTCGCGTCGACCGCGGGCTTCTCGCTCGCGCCGTCGCCCGTCGCGCTGGTGCTCGACAGCGAGTGGCTGACCAGCGTCGTCACCTGGGTGCCGATCTTGCGCACGAACACGTCCGCGCCGGTGCTGTTGCCGTTGGTGAACGCGGTGATCAGGTCGGTCGCCAGCGACGTGAACGCGACCGTGTCCGCGGTCGCGCCGCCGATCGACGGTTGCGTCGACGCGCCGTTGCCGGACGTCGTGCCGCCGTCGATGGCGCTGCACAGCACGGTGCTGCCGTCGAGGTAGACGAGGTTGAGGCCGCCAGTCAGCGCGGAGCCGTCTGCGGCTTCCTCGGCGCGCAGTTCGACGGTGGCGCGGAACACGTCGCTGGCGCTGTTGGCGTCGGTGCCGGCGAGGTCGCTGCCGGTCGATGCGAACGCGACGTAGAGCGTGCCGACCGGGTTGGTGTTGCGCGCAGTGGTCGAGTTGGTCGGATCGAAGCTGCCGTTCGCCACCCACAACACGCGCGGCGTCGTCGATGCGCCGTTGCTGGCGGCGGTCGTGCCGTTGGCGCGGCTGGCCAGCGTGATGTCCTTCACGGCCCTGGCGTTCGTGACCACACGGCCGCTGGCGATGTAGTCCTCGATCTCGCGCAGGAACACGGCCGCGCCACCGGGCACCGGCTTCGGTACGCCGTCGGTGTCCTCGGGCTCGAGCACGCCGTCGTGGTCGTCGTCGGCGATGCCGTTGCGGCCGCCGAAGGTCGGCGTGCGGCCCGAGTCGAGGGCCCACAGCACGCGCGGGTCATCGCGGAAGTGCGAGATGTCGCCGGTCGGCGCGTCGTTGGCGGCGTCGGCCAGCTGCGCCACCGTCTTGCGGCGGAAGTCGAACGAGGTCGCGGGCGCCTGCCACAGCGGGATCGGCTTCGCGGTGAACTGCGAGCTGCCGTGGCACTGCGTGCAGACGCTGGGGGAGTTGTTCGGGAAGGCCGCTCCGGGCAGCGGCCCGGCGTGCGGTTGCGTCGACGACACGAAGGCGAGCGTGTCGGACGACTGCATGCTGTGGCAGGTCGTGCAGCGCGGGTGGCGGAACTTGCCGGCCAGCGACTGGCTGAAGGCGCGCGTCTCGATGTCCTGCGCGCTGATCGCGGCGACGAAGACGTCGTTGGCGCCGTTCGTGTCGGTCACGGCGTCGCGGCTCAACGCGTTGCCGCTGCCATCGGCGTCATTGGCCGCCGAGCTGCTCGTGAACGCGACCAGCATCACGTCGCGGGCGGCCGTGCTGCCGATCGCCGGCACGACGGCGCCGGCCGCGACTGGCTGGGCGGCGGCGTCCGTCGGCGTCACCCCGAGGTCGATGCCGGTCACCCGGTTCGGGTTCAGCACCGCTGCGGGCGTGGGGGCGCGTTCTGGATTGCGGCCCAGGCCCGACGAGCAGCTGATCACTAAGGTGACCGCGGAGAACAGGACGATGGAGCCGAGAGCGAGGCGAGCCATGGTTTGAGCGCGCAGGAGGTTCTGCGAGGGCGCAGAGCCTACCCGCGCCGTCAGTTGGTTGGTCCACCCCCGTACCTGAACTCTCGCTGCCGTCGCGAACGTGCGACGGTCCGAAGGTGGCGTCGGCGCGCGACGCGGCGGATACTGCGCGGCTTACTCGGTTGTCGATCCAGCAATGAAGTCAAAGACCCTGTTGGTTGCTCTCGCGGTCTGTGTGTCCGCGGCAGGCTGCAAGTTCTTCGTGCAGCAACTGGTGGACTACTCCGAGAAGTGGTCGAGCGGCCTGCCGAAGAGCCGCGGCTCGCTGGCGGCCGGCTTGCAGAGCGGCGATTGGGTCTACTACTACGAGTCGGGCAAGCCGCGGGCGAAGGGCCAGTACGCCGGCGACCGCCAGATCGGTGCGTGGGTCTTCTACTACGAGAACGGCGTCATCGAGCGTTCCGGCGAGTTCGACGACACGGGCAAGCGCTCGGGCGAGTGGACGTTGCAGTACCAGGACCAGACGCCGCAGGCCCGCGGGCGCTACATCGCCGACTTCGAGGACGGCCTGTGGCAGTTCTTCCGCGCCGACGGCGGCCTCGATCGCGCCGGCCAGTTCGACGCCGGCAAGCTGTCGGGGCCGTGGACCTACTACTACCCGGGCGGCAAGCCGAAGGCGGAGGGCATGTACTTCCGCGGCGACCGCATCGGTCCGTGGCGCGTGTACGGCGCCAACGGTGAGGAGGGGGGGCAGGACTTCGGCAGCAAGGTGGGCGTGCGCGTCGCGCGGGAAACGTGGCCGAATGGCAAGGTCCGCCGCGAGGGCGTGCTGCTGAACGGCGTGCCGACCGGCCGTTGGACCAGCTGGCACGAGAACGGCCGGCTGCGGTTCTGCAGCGGCATCGTCGACGGCAAGTGCAGCGGCGTGTTCGAGGCGCGCGACCTGCTCGGCAACGTCGTCGCCCAGGGCGTGCTGGCCGGCGGTGCGTTCGTCGGTGGCACGGTGGTCGACCGCGGTGGCGCGAGCCGTCCGCTGGTCGCCGGGCCGGTGCCGGCGCTCGGCAGCAGCCAGCCGTGGGCGCCCGACACGGCCTTGGCCGCGCTGACGCCGGAGGCTCTGGTCGGCGTGCACGCGGCCGAGATCATGGCCCCGATCGACGGTGCCGTCGTGCTGCCGCAGCCGGCGGTGGTGGCAGCGCCGGCCCCGGCGGTGCAGGCGGTGGTCGTCGACATCGACCAGGCGCCGGCCCGCGTGCCGGCCGCCGAGCAGCCGCAGTTCTCGGTCCGCCAGCGCCAGAACATGGACAGCTTCGTGAAGGAGTACCTGTATGGCGCGCCGGCGACCGGTTCGGTCGCGGCGGGCCCATACCTGCCAGCCGGTGCGGCCCCGCGCACGATGGCCCAGGGCGAGCTGAAGCAGTGGTACGGCAAGCCGATGCCGTTCCAGACGATGAAGGGCGTCGACGGCAACGACATCGACCTCACGCAGTTCGTCGGCAAGAAGAAGGTGATGATCGTCGTGCTGCGCGGCTTCCTCGGCGAAGTCTGCTGCTACTGCGTCGCACAGACCAAGGCGCTGGCGCAGTCGCGCGCGCGGCTCGATGAGCTCGGCGTCGAAGTGCTCGTCATCTACCCGGGCGCCAAGGAGAACGAGCAGTCGTTCGAGAAGGCCTACAAGATGACGTTCAACGAGGGCGGCCCGCCCTACCGGGTCTTCTACGACCCGGACCTGTCGCTGGTGACGCAGCTCGGCATCGAAGGCGACCTCGCGTCGCCGTCGACGCTGATCCTCGACAAGGACGGCAAGATCGTCTTCTTCTACAAAGGCGAGCACCGTGCCGATCGCCCTGCAGCCAAGAAGCTGATCGAGAAGATCGAGGAGATGAAGTGAGCGGCACCGATCCGGACGGCAAGCGGCAGAAGCCCATCGACTCGACGCGGGCTTGGAGTCCGGATGCGACGCCGGCCACGCCGCCGCCGCTGCCACCGGGCTCGCCGAAGATCCCCGGCATCACGCTGCAGTACGAGATCGCGCGCGGCGGCATGGGCGTGGTCTACAGCGGCCGCCAGGACTTCCTCGACCGTCGCGTCGCCGTGAAGCTGCTGTCGGTCGAACTCGGCGGCGACTCGTTCGTGCAGCGCTTCCAGCGTGAAGCCAAGATCCTCGCCGGCATCAAGCACCCCAACATCGTCGCCTGCCACATGGCGGGCACCACGGACGATGGCCAGTCGTACCTGGTGATGGAGTTCATCGACGGGCCGAGCCTGAAGAAGTGGATCGGCGACCACGGCGCGATCTCGGTGCCGGCCGCACTGCGCATGACGCGCGCGACCGCGCAGGCGCTCGGCCACGCGTTCTCGCTCGGCATCATCCACCGCGACGTCAAGGCCGAGAACATCCTGCTCGAGACGGTGACGTCGACCGCGCTGGACGTGGCGTTCCCGTTCACGCCGAAGGTCGTCGACCTCGGCCTCGCGCGCGCGTCCGACGGCAATGCGAGCATGGGGCTGACTTCGCCCGGCTCGGTGATGGGCACGCCGGCGACGATGTCGCCCGAACAGTACGACGAGCCCGACTCGGTCGACTTCCGCAGCGACATCTACGGCCTCGGCTGCGTGCTCTACGAGATGCTGGTCGGCAAGCCGGCGTTCCGCGCGCGCAAGCTGTCCGAGATCCTGGTGCAGAAGCGCGCGCCGCAGGCGCCGGATCCGTGCCAGGAGAACGCGTCGGTGCCGCCCGCGGTCGGTGCATTGGTGCAGAGCATGCTGGCGGTGAACCGCGAGGATCGGCCCGCGTCGTACAAGGAGCTCGACGAACGGATCGTGGAGTTGCTGGACGCGCTCGGCAACCGCACGCGTTCGGTGACGAAGACGCAGATCAAGCCGGTGGTCGGCGAAGAGACCATCCACGGCACCTTCCCGTTGCTGCGGCCCTCGCGGGCCCCGAAACCACCGGAGCCAGAGTCAGAGCCGGAGCCCCAGCCACAGGACGAAACGCCGCTCGACGCGACCGTCGTGACGAAACCGGTGGGTGGTTCGCGACCGCCGAACACCAGGCCGCCCGCGACGAAGCCGCCGGTGACCAGGCCGCCGGTGACGAAACCACCGGCCACCAAATCGCCGGAGCCGGCCGCCGGTCTGCTGCGTACGTCCGAGATCAACTTCCTGGCAGAAGGCCTCGAGCAAGGTGCTGCAGCGACGGCCGAGCCGGTGTTCCAGGAGACGCCGGTGGCGCGCAACAGCGGCGCCGCTGCTGCCCCGCCGGCCAAGTCGAAGGCGGGCCTCGTCATCGCGGCGGTCGTGCTGGTCGGCGGCGGCATCGGCGCGTTCTTCGCGTTCGGTGGTGGCGGCGCTGGCGGCACTGGCGGCGGCAAGCCGGAGGAGTCGAAGCCGGTGGTGCAGGTCGATGCGCCGAAGGATCCGAACGGCAACGGCGGCAAGCCGGACAAGCCAACCGATCCGCCGCCGGCCACGAACCGGCCCCCGGTGGTCGCCTCGATCGATGGTGAGACCCAGCATGCGCTGAAGAAGGACTTCTGGCTCGAGGCCAAGGCCAGCGATCCCGACAACGGCGACGCCGCGAAGCTCACCTACACGTGGAACGTGCCGGACGAGATCAAGCTGGTGTCCGGCCGCAACCAGGCGAAGGCCAAGTTCCGCATCGAGGACAGCCTGCCGGGTATCGAGTTCGACATCGGCCTCGAGGTCAGCGATGGCAAGGTGGCCACCAAGGCGAGCCACAAGGTCGTCACCGGCCAGGTGCCGAGCGATGCGCCGCTGGTCGGCTTCGAGGGCAAGAGCGAGTTCAAGGTCGATGAACGCGATGGCCGTTGGGTCGATGCGCGACTCGGCTTCGTCGCGTGCCGCGCCAGCAAGCGGCTGCGCACGCTGCAGACGGGGCTCGGCACCGATACCTATTGGGAGTGGGCTGGCTCGCTGGTGTCCGGGCCCGACGAAGGCACGGCGCCGGCGAAGGTCGGGTTGCGCTTCGAGTTCGGCGATCGGGCCTGGGTCATCAGCTGCACGCGCGCTTCCGACGACGATGAGGCGGATTGGTCCATCGAGATGATGCAGGGCACGCTCGAGGGTGGCTCCTGGAAGCTCGCCCCGGTCCCCGGCGCCAAGTCGCACCAGTGGAAGCAGACCGACCCGAACGTCGCCGATACGCGCGGCTACTTCTCCGTGCAGCGCCGCAGCGACAAGCTCGAGATCGAGATCGGCGAGGTGGCGGTGCCGCGCAACCAACAGGGTGGCGTCACGGAAGAGGAGATGCCAACCGTGCGCAGCTCAGTGACCGTCCCGATCCCCGAGCACACCAGCGAGCCGCAGGTCACGCTGTTCGTCGACCAGGGCCGCGGCGAGTTCCGCGTGCGCCGGCGCTGAGAAGGGCGCGGCGCGGCAGTTCAGAACGCGAAAGCGCCGCCGACCGTGACCCAGACCGGATCCGGGTCGATGCCGGTGCCGAAGGTCGTGCCGCTGGCGCTGGTGCCGATCGTGTACTGGTTCTGCTGCTGCATCCAGCGCGCGATGCCCGAGTCCAGCATCGTCGAGCCGTTCAGGCCGATGTTGAACGTCGTGCGTTCGTCGTAGCGCCAGTTCAGCGCGATCATTCCGCGCAGGTCGGCGAGGCCCGACTTGTCGGCGCCGAACAGCCACTGCGCCTGCCCGTTGGTGATGTAGCCGAGCGAGCCGTCGAGGCTGATGAAGAAGGTCTCGCCGAGCGGGATGCTCTCGGTGATGCCGCCGCGGAAGTACCAGTCCTGGACCTCGTCGATGTCGTAGTGAACCGACACGTACGGCGTCGCTTCCAGCACGTTGGCGCTCGCCAACAGGAACAGCTCCGAGGTCGTGCCGCGTTCGGTGTTCACGAACTCCTTGCCGTTCGGCAGCACGTAGTTGTGCACGCCGCCTTCGAGCGTGATGTCCCCGAAGGTCTTCGCGTAGCTGCCGACCAGGTCGACCTGCGCGAAGCGGCCGGCGTGGCCATCCGGGTACCAGCCCTTGCCGGTGTCGTTGCCGAGCGGCATCGCCCCTTCGCCGACCAGCCGGATCGTGTCACCGTTCACCGTCGGTGCCGACAAGGCCAGCCGTGGCAGCAGCGTCGGCTCGTCGATGAAGGTCTGGCCGCGGACCACCCACTTGTTCCCCAGCTGCGCGCTGGTGACCACGTTCGCCTTGGCGTCCTTGGGGATGATGCAACCGGCGAAGGTGAGGGAAACCAGACAGAGCGAGCCGGCGACACGGCAGTGCATGCAAACTCCGGGATGGGCGAGGACGAACGGGCGGCGCAGTGTCGAGTAGCCACGCGGCTAATGCAATCGTGAGGCTGTTGCCATGGGCGCGACGGGGGCGGTGGTGTCAGTGACGCGGCCACCTTGCATCGACGTGCCGATCCCGTTTTCACCGGAAAGCAAGCTGGCCTGTAGCGGCGCGCTGGTGGATGCTCGTTCGGCCATGAAGAACCTGTCGTCGGTGCTCCTTTTCTCGGCGGTGTTCGTCGCCACTGCCTGCAAGGGCATGGTGTATCGCGCGGATGCCGGCCCGATGTTGATGGTCGCCAAGGGGCCGGTCGCCCTGCAGAACGCGGCGGGCAACCTGTCGCTCGGCCAGAACCAGGTCGACCTGCACGATGAGTTGGGGCTCGGCGAGGCCAATGTCGCGCCCTACCTGCGCCTGCAGGGTGACAAGGACATGCACCGCATCCGCCTGCATGGCTTTGGCTACAACCAGAACGGCACCGGCACGCTGCAGCACGATTTCGGCGGCATCGTCAGCGGCAGCCAGATCACTTCCTCCCAGCAGGTCTACTCGGTCGCTGCCAACTACACCTATCAGGTGGCGCGCGGCAACCACTACCGGCTCGGCCTCGGCGCGCAGCTCGGCTACTACGAGTTCGACGTGAAGGCGCGTTCGACCCTCGGCCGCGAATCGGTCAGCACGAACGTGCTGGTGCCGATGCCTTATGCCGACCTCGAGTTCCTGTGGGGCACGTTGAGCATCGGCGCCAATGCGGGCTTCATGTCGATCGACGTGCGCGACGGCAACGGCCAGTATTGGGATCTCGAGGGCTATCTGCGCTGGCAGGCGACGCGCAAGCTCGACCTGATGGCCGGCTATCGCTACATCGTGCTCGACACGTTCGGCACTGCGGGCGCTCGCGACTTCGACTCCGACGTCGACCTGCAGGGCTTGTTCTTCACGGCCGGCGTGAAGTTCTGAGCTGCCTCAGCGCTGCCGCATGCAGCGCTGCGCGGCCGCCAGCAGGCGCCGTTCCCAGTCGGCCACGGCGGCTTGTGGACCGAGCCGTTCGACGTCGGCCAGCGTGAGGCGCACCGAGATGTCCGGCGCCACGCCATCCTGCTGCAGCCCGACACCGGTGCGATCCAGCACGCGCGTCGAGCCGAAGCGCAGTTGGCCACCGTCCGGGCCATCCGCGACCTGCACGACCGCCTCGGCGCCGATCGTGCGTTCGCCGACCACCACGGCCCCGCAATAGCGCTGCAGCATGCGCGCGGTGTGTTCGGCCGAGCTGCCGGTCTGCGCGCTGGTCAGCACGACCAGCGGCTTGTCGAAACGGGGCGCTCGCGGCTCCCAGACGTTGCGCAGGAACACCTCGACCTCGAACAGGCCGAACCACGTCGAGGTCGGATGCGGGGGCGCCAGCACGGTCTCGACCGTGTGCGGCAAGAAGCGTTCGACGAGGTGTTTGGCGACCAGGAACAGCCCGCCGAGGTTGCGGCGCAGATCCAGCACGAGGCCGTCGGTCTCGCGCGCGCGATCGATCGCGCGATCGAGGTCATCGAGCTTCACGTCGCTGGACAGGCGGTCGAGGGCCAGCCACGTGAACGGTTCGCTGCGCAGCAGTTGCACCTGCGGGCCTTGCGAGGCGAGGTGCGCGAGCGGCGTGCGGCGCTGCCGCGTGCCGCGCACCGGCCGCGCCACCACATGGCGCGTGATGACGCCGTTCTGCCAACGCAGCTGCAGTTCGACCGGTGAGCTCGGTGGACCGAGCAGCAGGTTGCCGACCAACGGCAGCACCACCGGGAAGCCCTCGACGCGCCACAATTCCGGGTAGGAGCGCTCGGGCATGCCCTCGGGCACCGTCGGCGCGCGGTGTGCTGGCCAGCCCACGACATGCATGCGCCCTTCGATCGGCATCAGCTCGAAGTCGGGCAGGTCGAGCAGCGACGTCGGCGCGATGCCGTCCGCCGCGAAGCGCTCGTCGGGCACTTCCAGCGACACATGCGGGTCGCCCAGCTCGCTGAGCATGCCGGTGAGCAGATGGTAGAACTCGTGCGGGCTGCGCGCGAACGGCACCGCGGCGCGATAGCGCTGGCGCAGTTCGTTCCAATCGACCGGCTGCTGGCCGAACAGCGGGTAGTCGTCGCGCAGCGCCTGCCAATAGAAGTCGAAGGTGTCGAGCCGTTCCGACTCGGCGACGGTCAGCGGGTCGAGGCCGGCGCAAGCGCTCAGCGCGGCCAGGGTCGTCGCGAGGGTGGTGGTTCGGAGCGGGCGTCGCGCGGGCACCGCGGCACGGTGCGCGGTCGCCGGGCGCGCGTCAATTGCCGGTCTCCTTCGTCGGGCCGCAGGCGAGCGCACGATCATGCGCTCCAGCCCGGGCCTCGGCACGCCGCCGGGTGCAATCCCTGCAGGCGACGGCGTGCCGACCTCACACACGAACACACACACTCACTCCACTCACCATCACGGGCGCATCATCAGCGTGCGGCCGAGCAGTTGCTTGCCCTCGGCGCCGTTCGCGAACTCGAGGAACCGCTGCGCAATCCCCGACGGCTGCCCCGACGTCACCAGGCTCATCGGGATCCCGAACGGGTAGTTGCCGCACTCGAAACCCTCGAGGGTCGGCGCGTTCCAATCGATCTGCACCACCTTCTGCCCCGCTTCGTGCGGGCCGCTGGCCAGGCGCACGATGCCGACCGCGCCCGGCTCGCGCAGCAGCTGGTCGACGACGTGACGTTCCGTTGCCACGCCGACGCACGTCGTCGCGAACGCATCGCCGGGGATCAGCACCTTCGCGGCCCGTTCGGCCAGCGCGCGCTCGCTCGGCACGACGGCGACGATCGCGCCGCCTTCCAGCCCGAGCTGCGACCAGTGCGTCACCTGGCCGGTGAAGATCTGCCGCAGCTGCTGCCGCGACAGCGACCGCACCGGTGCGGTCGGCGCCATCACCAGCGCGAACATCTCGACCCCGAGCCGCGTCTGCCGCAGCCCGGCCTGCACTTCGCGCGCCGACAGCTGTCCACCGATCACGCCGAAGTCGGCGCGGCCGACCATCAGCATCTCGACCGCATCACGGTCCGTGCACGGCACCGGCTGCCCCTGCACGTCGCCGCAGTAGGCGCCGAACGCCTCGAAGAAGGACCGGTCCATCCCGTGCGTCGCCTGCAGGCCGACCACGACCGCCATCTCGGCGACCGCGGCGCGCTCCGGCTCGAGGCTCTGCGTCTCCATCGCCGGCGCGGCGTGCGCCTGCCGGCTGAACGCGAACTCGGCGACCACCAGGCGCGGCGCATCGGCGGCCGCCAAGGCTGGCGTCGCCCCCGCATGCAGCTCCTGCGAGATGGCGCGCGGGTCCGGCTGGTCGTCAGGACCCATGGTCACGGCCATCAGGCCAAAGCAGCTCGCGGCGACCGCGACTTGCACGAGTGTTTGATTGTTCCCCACGGTTCTCCCCCTGTGGCGAGCTATCGAGCACTCAGTCCGGGACGTGTTGCGCAATGCAACAGACCGGCGGCCGTCGCGGCCTTGGCGACGGCGCTTGGGCTGCGCGACAAACTGCTGCGCGCTCCTCAAGCCCATCTGCGCAGCGCCCTTCTGGCTGATCCAAGGAGTGTGGTTGGGGCCTCCGGACCGGGGTTCGCACGCCGTCGCGGCGGGGTCACCACACTGCTTGGATCAGTCCCGAAAGGCCAAATTGGCCCAGTTGACCGGACAAGATTGTCCGGTATCTGTCGTTCCCCCGTGAACGCGCTGCTGCCCGAAGTCGACCGCGAGGCCCCGCGAGGGCTCGCCGCCCAGATCGCGGGCTTCTATGCGCGGGCCATCGCCGATGGCCGCATGCGAACGGGGGAGCGGCTGCCGCCGATCCGCACCGTCGCCGAGGCGTGCGACGTGACGCGGGCGACGGTGCTCGAGGCCTACCGCCAGCTGGCGGTCGATGGCCTGGTCGAGGGCACGGTCGGCCGTGGCACCACCGTGCTGGGGGCGCCGGTCAGCCAGGCCGATGCCGACAAGGCGCGGCTGCTGAGTCCGTACGCGGACGCCGCGCTGCGCCGTTCGCAGGAGATGCCGGGTGCGCCGCCGTTGCCGAAGGGCGTGCCGCTGGTGACCAACTTCGCCGAGCTGACGCCGGACGGGCAGCGCTTCCCGGTCGATGCGTGGCGCGCGGCGATGGACGCGGTGCTGCAGCGGTCGGGCGCGCAGTTGCTCGGCTACGGCCAGGCGACGAACGGGCTGCCCGAACTGCGCGCGCTGCTGGCGGCGAGTGCGCACGACATCGATCCGGGGCTGCATGCCGACCAGGTGCTGGTCACGGCGGGCGCGCAGCAGGCGCTCGACCTCGTGCTGCGCACGTTCTGCAAGCCCGGCGACACGGTGGTGGTGATGCAGCCGTCGTACCACCAGATGCATGGCCTGCTGCGCGCGCACGGTCTGCAGGTCGTGCAGGTGCCGGTCGACGAAGACGGGCTGGCGCTCGACCAGCTGGCGCACGCGCTGCGGCGGCGCACGGTGCGGCTCGTCTACCTGATGCCGACGTTCCACAACCCGACCGGGCGGACGTTGGATCTCGCGCAGCGGCGCGCGTTGCTCGACGTCGTCGCCGGCACCGCGGTGCCGATCGTCGAAGACGAGTACCAGACCTCGCTGCGCTTCCGCGGCGAACCGCTGCCGACGCTGCGTTCGCTCGATCCGCGCGGCTTGACGGTGACGGTGTCGACGATGAGCAAGGGGCTGTTCCCCGCACTGCGCATCGGCTGGATCACCGGCAGCGAAGACCTGCTGCGGCCGATGGCGGCCGTGAAGCGCTTCATGGATCTCGAGACCAGCCCGCTGCTGCAGGCGGCCTTGGTCGAGTTCGTGCAGGCGCGTGGTCTCGACCACTACCTCGACGCGCTGCGCGTCGAACTGCGCGAACGGCACGCGACGCTGCAGCAGTGCTGCGCCGAACTGCTGCCGCCCGACTGCTCGATCACCGATCCCGACGGCGGCTTCCTCGCGTGGCTCGAACTGCCGCAGGCGGGGCAGGGCGATCGCCTGGCCGAACTCGCGGTCGCGCGCGGCGTGCGCGTCGTGCCTGGCCGCGTCTTCGACCTGCATGGCCAACCGTCGCGCGGCGTGCGGCTGTCGCTGTCGCGCGCCGACTCCCGCCAGATCCGCGCCGGCATCACCGTGCTGGCGGAAGGCGCCCAGAGCCTGATGCCGCAGCAAGGCGCCTTGCGGCCGCTCGTCTGAAACCTCCTTCCTCCCTGACTCCCATGAGCAAGCATCCACTTCCCAAGGTCCCCGGCTTCACCGCCGAAGAACTCGTCAGCAAGATCGGCTTCTGCGAACAGCTGAAAGGCGGCGTCATCATGGACGTCGTCAACGTCGAACAGGCCCGCATCGCCGAAGAAGCCGGCGCCTGCGCGGTGATGGCGCTGGAACGCGTTCCCGCCGACATCCGCAAGCACGGCGGCGTCGCGCGCGCGAGCGACCCGGACATGATCGCCGGCATCCAGAAGGCGGTCAGCATCCCGGTGATGGCGAAGGTGCGCATCGGCCACTTCGTCGAGGCGCAGATGCTGGAGTCGATGGAAGTCGACTGCATCGACGAGAGCGAGGTGCTGACGCCCGCCGACGAAGAGTTCCAGATCGACAAGCGCGTGTTCAAGACGCCGTTCGTCTGCGGCTGCCGCGACCTCGGCGAAGCGCTGCGTCGCATCCACGAAGGTGCGGCGATGATCCGCACCAAGGGCGAAGCGGGCACCGGCAACGTCGTCGAGGCCGTTCGCCACATGCGCGCGCTGATGTCGCAGATCCGCGGCCTGCGCGGGCTCGAGGACGTCCAGCTCGAGCGCAGGGCAGTCGAACTGCGCGTGCCGACCGAACTGGTGGCGTGGGTCGCCGAGAACCAGAAGCTGCCGGTGCCGAACTTCTCCGCCGGTGGCGTCGCGACGCCCGCCGACGCGGCGTTGATGATGCAGCTCGGCGCCGAAGCGGTGTTCGTCGGCTCGGGCATCTTCAAGAGCGGCGACCCGGTGAAGCGCGCGCGCGCGATCGTGCGCGCGGTCACGCACTGCCGCGATCCGAAGGTGCTGATCGAAGTGTCGAAGGGCCTCGGCGAGCCGATGGTCGGCATCGACATCAATACGCTGCCCGCCAACGAACGGCTGGCCGGCCGCGGCATCTGAGATGAGCG
>CAMAUH010000054.1 GCA_945861365.1 Candidatus Kuenenia stuttgartensis | reverse complement strand
GATCGTGGTCGCGCCGGGCTGGTTGCCGACGACGACCGTGGCGCTGGCGCTGTCCGGCAGGTCCGGCACGTGCAGCACCGACGGCAGGTCGACGCCGACCAACGTCTGCGCGACGACGTAGCTGGCGAGGCGATCGCCGGCGACCGCGGCACCATCGCTGCCGTCGACGCGGAAGCGCAGCCGGCCGGCCGGTGCCGCGAGGAAGTCACCGCGCCCATTGCGACCGGTCAGCAGGCGCATCGACGTGCCGACGACATCGACGCGGGCGCCCACGACGCCGCGGCCGGCGGTGTCGAGCACGACGGCACGACTGCTCGTGCTCGGCAACGGCGCGAGGCGCGGGCCGATGTCGCTGCTGCCACCTTGTTGGCAGCCGACCGCCGCGAACGTGAACAACAGGAACAGACCTGCCGGTAGGGGCCGTCGACGAACGTTCATTTGCCGGTTTCCGTGCTGCCTGCGGCAGTGCGCGGGCGCTGGTCGAAGCGATCCGGTTCGGGCGGTGTCGCGACGCGACTGCGACTGCCGTCGGCCCCGATCGAACGCACGCCGACGACCGCGTCGTCGAGGCACACGCCTTTCAGCGTCGCCAGCAGGCGCCCGCTCTTGGTCGCCTGCGGCGCTGCCGCCGCCATGTCGATCGTGTGCGTCCAATCCGCCTCGGTGGTCTCCCGCCACACGAACTCGCAGCCCGCGACGTTGCCGGGCAGTTCGTAGACCAGTTCGGTGTCGTAGCGATCGCGGCGCAGCTGCGCGTTGATGACGCGCGGCGGCGGCGGCGCCGAGGCCAGCTCGGCCAGCGTCGCGATGACGACGCGCGTGACGTTCGCGGTGTAGGCGAAGTCGCACCACTCGGGCAGGTCGCCGTACGGCTTGCCCTCGCGGGCGACGACGTCCTGGTGCTGGCGCGAGAAGTCCTCGCGCGGCTCGCTGAGCCGCACCGCCGGATAGCCCTGCTCGAAGAACGAGCGATGGTCGCCACCGCGACCGTAGCGGTCGCCGCGCAGGATCAGCTTGACGCCGAAGTCGGGCACGTGCGTGCGCGCCGCGAACGCGACCGCCCGCGCGAGGCTGCGGCCGAGGCTGTCGCTGCCGCTGGCGGCGTAGCTGAAGCAACGCACGTGGCGGTCGTAGCGCGCGCCGTCCATGCCGAGCGTGTTGCCGACGATGTCGCAGCCGAGCATGCCGTCGACCTTCTTGCCCGCGATCGCCATCGCCTTGGCCAAAGCGCCCGAACCGACCAGGCCCTGTTCCTCGCCATCGAACGCGACGAACACGATCGTCGCGGGGAACGACTCCGCCGCCAGCACGCGGCACGCTTCGAGCGCGACCGCGGTGCCCGACGCATCGTCGACTGCCCCCGGCGCCGCACCCGAGCCATCCTCGCCCGTGCTGTTGCGCGAGTCGTAGTGACCGCCGACGACGTAGATGCGCTCCGGATCGCTGGCGCCGAGCAGCGTCGCCACGACGTTCACGACGCGGATCTCCTTCGGCATGTTCGGCCGCACGCAGGGCGCCATCTCGTCGTGCAGCGTCACCTGCAGGCGACCACCGGTGGTCGCGGCGATCGCGTCGAACTGCGCGCGCAGCCACTTGCGGGCCGCACCGGTGCCTTCCGTCTCGCTGTCGGTGCGCGACAGCACGTGGCGCGTGCCGAAGCCGACCAACGTGCGGACCGTCGCCTCGATGCGGGCCGGATCGACCGCCGCGATCGCCTTGCCGACCTTGGCGCGGATCGGCGCGGGTTCCTGGGCGGGGAGCGAGCACGCCAGCGCGAACGCGACGGCGACAGCGATGCAGCAGCGCGGGTTCATGCGAAGAGGTCGACTCCGTCCATGCCGCTGGTCTTCGGCAGTCCGAGGATCGGCAACAGCGTCGTGGCGATGTCGCACAGCCGACCGCCGTCGCGCAGGCGCCGGCCGCGCGCCGCTTCGCCGGCGATCACCAACGGCACCGGATTGGTCGTGTGCGACGTGTGCGGTTCGCCGGTCACCGGATCGATCATCATCTCGCAGTTGCCGTGGTCGGCGGTGATCGCGACGGTGCCGCCGAGGGCGAGGTATGCGGGCACGATGCGCGCGAGGCACTGGTCGATCGTCTGCACCGCCTTCACCGCGGCCGGGATGATGCCGCTGTGGCCGACCATGTCGGCGTTGGCGAAGTTGAGGATCGTCACGTCGGGCCGCTCGCCCTTGCCGAGTTCCTGCAGCAGCGCGTCGGTGACCGGCACCGCCGACATCTCCGGCTGCAGGTCGTAGGTCGCGACCTTGGGGCTCGGCACCAGCACGCGCCGTTCGCCCGGGTACTCCTTCTCCTCGCCGCCGCTGAAGAAGAACGTCACGTGCGCGTACTTCTCGGTCTCGGCGATGCGCAGCTGCCGCATGCCGGCCTTGCTGATCACTTCCGGGAAGATGCCGGTGAGACCCTGTGGCGCGAACGCCACCGGACAAGGCAGGTCCTCGCGGTAGCGCGTCATCGTCACGTAGTGCACGACCGGCACCGACGCGCGCGGGAAGCCGGTGAAGTCCTTGCCGACGAACGCGTCGGTCAACTGGCGCGCACGGTCCGTGCGGAAGTTGAAGAACAGCACCGCGTCGCCGGTGCGCACGCGGCCCTTGTCCTTGCCGCCGACGATCGTGGGCAGCACGAACTCGTCGCCTTCGTTGCGCGCGTAGGCCGCAGCGATCGCGGCCTGCGCCGATTCGGCGACATGCCCGGCACCGAGCGTCAGCGCGTCGTAGGCCTTCTGCACGCGTTCCCAGCGCTTGTCGCGATCCATGGCGTAGTAGCGGCCGATCACGCTGCCGATGCGGCCGACGCCGAGGTCCTGCATCCACTGCTCGACCTTGGCGACGAACGGCTGCGCCGAGCGCGGCGCCGTGTCGCGGCCGTCGAGGAACGCGTGCAGTACGACGCGATCGCCGGTCAGGCCCATCGCCTTCGCCATCTGCAGCAGCGCGTGCAGATGCTGGTCGCTGCTGTGCACGCCGCCGTCGCTGACGAGGCCGAACAGGTGCACGGTGCTCTTGTGCTTCGTCGCGTGTTCGAAGGCCGAACGCAGCGCCGGGTTCTGCGCGAAGCGGCCTTCGCGGATCTCGCGGTCGATGCGCGTGATCTCCTGGTAGACGACGCGGCCGGCACCGATGTTCAGGTGGCCGACCTCGCTGTTGCCCATCAGGCCGCACGGCAGGCCGACGTCCTCGCCGCTGGCCTGCAGCAGCGTCGTCGGCCACTTCTGCCGCAGGTCGAGCCACGTGCGCGGCGCCGCCAGTTCGATCGCGTTGCCCGGCCCCTTCGCACCTTCGCCGAAGCCATCGAGCACGCACAGCAACAGGGGAGTGCGGCTCATGCGAGCAGCGCGTCCACGGTCGCGGTGGTCGCCTTGTGGAAGTCGCGCACCTGCTGCAGCACCGCCGTCGTGCGCTGCATCGCCGCCGCCGCGAACGCCTTGTCGTCCAAGCCCTGCGCGTTGATCTTGACGTTCAGGAACGCGCCCTCGGCAGCCGCCAGCAGCAGCGCCGAACCGGCCGCGAGATCGCTGGCGATCGTCTTGCCGATGCAGCCGACCACCGGCTGCACGGTGGCACACACCGCGGCGACCATCGCCAGCGTCTGCTCCGGCACCACCATGGCACCCTTGGTCGCCTGCTGCAGCGCGGCATTGCGCGCCGTCTTGTGGGCATCGGTCTCCTTCGGCAGCGCCAGCGCCGCCGACACGCCGTCGAACGACTTGCAGTCGGCCTCCGCCATCGGCAGCAGCGCCTTCACCTGCGCATCCAGCTTCGTCTCGGCGACCTGCAGATCGCCTTCGCGCGCGACGTTGGCCTTCTTGCCGCGCGAGTAGCGCACGACCATCAGGAACAACGCGGCGCCCATGCTGCCCGCGAGTGCGGCCGCGGCGCCGCCGCCGGGAGTGGGCGTCTTGGCGGCCAACGACGCGACGATCTGTTCGAACGATTGCTGGATCATGGGAGGAGCCGCCAAGTCTCGGCGCCGGCCGGGGCGGATCAAGGTTCGCGTCCGGCCGCACGCACTCTTGCACCAGGCCGGCCGCCCAGCACAGTGACGCCATGCGCCGGTCCGCCACGACCCCTGTCATCCTGTTCGCCCTCGCCTTCGGTGGTTGCGTCGCTTCGGGCGCGGTGCCATCGACGCTGTCGGCCGACCTGGCCGAGGCACCACCCGAAGCGGAAGCGCGCCTTTGGCTGGCCGGCGACCGCGTCGTCGCCGTCGCCATCCCGCTGGGCCCGGGCTGGATGACGCCACCGGTGCGCACCACGCTGCAGGCCGTGGCCCCCGACGGCGCGACCACGTTCACGGCGCGCGAACACGGCCCGCGCGGCAGCGGGTTCCGCGTCGAGAAGCACTACCAGGACCCGCTGCACGACCGCTCGGTGCTGATCGCCGACGATGGCGCGGTGCTCGAACGCGCGCACACGGTGGCGATCCCCGATGTCGCGCAGGACGTGCTGGCGGCGGCACTGCGGGTCGGCCCGAAGGTCACCGCGGCATGGATCGTTTCGGGTCCCGTGGCCGAGGAGTACTGGGATCTCGTCGTGCAGGACCGCGACGGCCAGTCGATCGCGCTGCGGATCAGCCTCGACGGCCGCGAACTCGCGCGTTCGCGCCGCGGGCGGGCGCGCGTCGACAGCTGACTTGTGCAACCACCCGCGTGGCCAGCGCGCCGCGTTCTCGTAGGCTCCCGGGATGCGCTCTCCGTTCCGCGCCGTCCTCGTCCTCGCTGCACTCGCCACCACCACGACGCTCGGTGGCTGCCTCGCCGGTCCGCACCAGGTGCGCCGCACGGTCGACGACATGGACCAGCGCCAGTACGTCGACACGCCGCGGCTGAACGGCGTGCTGTGGATCGTGCCGCTGTGGCCCGCCCTGTGGGCCAGCGCGTTCGTCTGCGACTTCCTGGTGACCGATCCCTACGCCTTCTGGTTCGGTGACATGTGGGACGGCCGCGGCACCGGCTTCGAACACTCGCAGCCAGAATGGACCGATGGCCGCATGCAGAGCCTGATGCTCGACAACACGCGTTGGACGCGGGTCGTGCACCGCTGAGCTTCAGGGCTTCGGCGGCCCCGCGGTGAACTCGACCAGCTCGACCAGTGTCTCGCTGACCAGTTGCCGCACCTCGCTGCCGATCGACGGCGCGTACCAGACGATCTGCGCGCGGGTCAGGTAGTCGTCGGGCGTGCCGACCAGCTTCACGCGCCGCACGATGCGCAGCGCTTCGTAGGTGCCCGCCGGCACCGTGATCGTGTCGAGGCCTTCGACGTGGTAGCTGGCCTGCAACCGCAGGTCGCCGCCCTTCGCCCGATCGACGAACTCGCAGTTCCAGCGCTTGCCGAGCCACAGCGGCCAATGGAAGCGCGCGTCGGCGGGCAGCAGCAGATGCAGCGGATCACCACCAGGGGTCCATTCGCCGAGGTTGCCGAGGTCGCGGTCGCGGCGCAGGTGCACGCCACCGCCGGTGTCGAGCACGTAGGCGTCGTCGGTGATCGCGACCAGCGTGAACTCGCCCTTCACCGCGTCGCCGCGCTGCAGCACGAAGCGGTCGCCGATGCGCCACGTCGGCCGTTCCCAGGTCTTGGCACCAGCGGGTGCCTCGGCGTCGAACGACACCAGACCGGCACCCCGGTCCGTGGCTGGAGCCGTGGGCGAAGGAGTGCTGCAGGCGGCGAACAGCAGCAACGGGAGCGGCGCGAACGGCGACAGACGCATCGGCGCACGATGCACGCGGCGGCGGCAGCGCGCCAGTTCCTGGCGATGGCCTAACCGAGCGCGATCGGGATCGGCTGGAAGTCGATCGCGTCGACCGACGCCAGGTAGTAGCGGATGCCGTCGGCGGTGCCCTGGAAGCCGAACTTGTGGTCCTTGCCGTGCAGGTGGCCGTAGACGCACACCTGCGCGCACGCCTCCTTCAGCAACGCCACGGCGCCGGTCTCGCGACCATCGCTGTAGCGCGGCGGGTAGTGCACGAGCGCGATCGTGCGCGCGCCGCCGGGCACGCAGCCGCCGAGCTTCCTGCCGGCCTGGATCGACAGCTTCAGCCGCTCGATCTCGCGCGGGAACACGTTCGCTTCCTTCGGATCGGCCCACGGCACGTCCGGCGGATCCCACAGCCGCGTGCCGATCACCACCGTGCCGTCCGGCATCTTCACCGCGTCGTTCTGCAGCAGTCGGATCGACGGGTGCAGCACCTTCTCGACCTTGGTGCGCGACTGCCACCACGTGCAGTGGTTACCCTTGATCAGGATCTTGTTGCCCGGCCGCGCGCCGAGCCAGTCGAGGTCGGGCTTGGCTTCGGCGAGGTCGAGCCCCCACGACGTGTCGCCACCGACCAGCACCCAGTCGTCGGGACCGACCATGCCGTCCCACGCGCGCTGCATGCGTTCGGCGTGGCCGACCCATTGCGGGCCGAAGATGTCCATCGGCTTGTCGACGCCGAAGCTCAGGTGCAGGTCACTGATCGCGAACAGACGCAAAGATTGGGGCTCCAGACGCGGATTGGGAGCGAACTGCATACGGGAACCCTGCGGGTGCGCAATGGTCGCGATCGGAACTTCGTCGCCGCACTGGCGCCGCCACGGCGCCGATCGACGATCAGGGCATGCGCGCGCTGCCGATGTCCGCCTTGCCGTTCGTCCTCGCCCTGTTCGATGCCGCGATGGCCGCGCAGGCGCCGCCACCGCCGCCGCCGCCCGCCGGCTACGAGCCCCAGCTGTGGCAGAAGGCGTGGGCGCTGCACCACAGCGCCCTGGTGATCGACACGCACATCGACACCACCACCCGCGTGCTCGACCACGGCTTCGACATGGGGCAGCGCGCCACCGACGGCCACGTCGACCTGCCGCGCGCGCGCGACGGCGGCCTCGACGCGGCGTTCTATTCGATCTACGTCGACTCGCGGTTCTTCGGCGACGAGGCGGCGCTGTTCCGTGACCCGCCGAAGGACATCAACGACGACTGGCCGCGGCCGGCCGCGCCGGGCAGCGCGAACGGCAGTGCGCGGCGCGCGCTCGACATGATCGACGGCCTCGTGCGCACCGTCGACCGCCACCGCGATCGCATGGCGCTGTGCACCTCCGCGGACGAACTGGTCGCCGCCGTGCGCGATGGCAAGCACGCCGCATTGATGGGCATCGAAGGCGGCCACGCGATCGAAGGCGATCTCGGCGTGCTGCGCGCGTTCCATCGCCTCGGGGTGCGCTACATGACGCTGACGCACACCAACCACAACGAGTTCGCCGACTCGTGCGCGCCGGCCGAGGGCCGCTGGGGCGGCTTGAACGAACTCGGCCGCCAGGTCGTGCGCGAGATGAACCGCCTGGGCGTGATCGTCGACGTCAGCCACGTCAGCGACACCACCTTCGCAGCGGTGCTGAAGGAGGCCAAAGCGCCGGTGATCTGCTCGCACAGTTCGCTGCGTGCTTTGTGCCCGCATCCGCGCAACGTCACCGACGACATGCTGCGAGCGATCGCGCAGAACGGCGGCGCCATCATGATCAACTACAACTGCGGCTTCCTCGACGCCGACTACGCGAAGAACCGTTCGGCGCGCGAGGCGACGCGGCGCATCCAGGAGAAGGCCGCGCGCGACAAGTTCGCCGCCGGCAGCGCCGAACTGCAGCAGGCGCTGGCCAACCTCGACGCGCGCTTCCCGCCGGTGCCGCGGCCCGGCCTGCAACGCCTGGTCGCGCACCTGCTGCGCGCGATCGAGATCGCCGGCCCCGACCACGTCGGGCTCGGCAGCGACTTCGACGGCGTGCCGTGCGTGCCGGAGGGCATCGACGACGCCACCTACCTGCCGCGCATCACCTACGAGCTGCTCGCCGCCGGCCACGGTGAGGCCGTGGTCAAGAAGGTGCTCGGCGAGAACCTGCTGCGGGTGCTGCGCAAGGTCGAGCAGGTCGCGTTCGATCTGCGCGGCACGCCACCGGAACGGAACGACACGGGCGCCCGCTGACGTTCAGCTGGCCGGATCGGCCGGCGCCCCGAAGTCGCTGCGCCTCAAGGCCCCGGGTGGCAACGTCGCGCGCTGCTCGCCGTAGCCGATGTCGCGCAGGGCGCGCACGACGAACTCGCGCAGCCGCTCGAAGGCAGCCTGCGTGACGACCGCCGGTGTCACCATCTGCAGTGCGGGCCGCAGCAGGTTGCGCGTCGAGAACAGGTGGTAGGCCAACGAAGCGTCCTTCGGCTGGACGTGCGTGCCCATCGCCTTCAGCAGCAGCTCCTGCAGGTTCCAGGTGTCCGGCGTGCCCTGCAGGCCGAGTTCGGCGCGGCGCGGCACCGCGTGGTCGAGCAGCGCGCACTCGAGGACCGAGGTCAGCAGCACCGTGGCCAGGCGGATGTCGCCGGCCATCAGGGCCCGCTCGTAGCTGTGCAGTTCGATGCCGGCGAGGGAACGCAGCCGCGGATCGCGGATCCGACCGTGCGGGAACAGCGGCGCTACCGGCTCGCGGGTCGATTCGGAGTCAGCGCTGGCCGACGGCATGAGCGGGTGTTGCCCTTGCAGCACCGGCTCTGCCGACATCGGGGTCGCGAGGCCCGCCGAGAAACTCGGTGACGACGGCGACGACGACGGCGGCACGATCCGCATGCGCTCGTTGACGTCGCCGAAGACCTTGTTCTGCAACCGCACCGACAGCGCGCGCATGCCTTCGGTGGTCGTCGGCGACATGGGTGGCAGCGGCAGGTCGATCAGCGGCTTGGCGGCCAGTTCGACGGCCCAGTCGGCGACCACCTGGCGCTTGCGCTGCAGCCAGGTCCGCTCGTCGGGCGGCATGGCCTGGTCGACGAGTCGCAACTCGGTGGCTTCCACGTCGCGGCGGCAGCAGGCGACCAGCATGCCGGTATCGCCCGGGGACAGATCGAGGTCGACGATGTCCGACGACGAGCTGACCGAGCGCTGCAGGAAGTCGCGCAGCCGGCGCAGTTCGCCATACACGCGCGGCAGGTCGGCGGTACCGGTCACGCCGCGCTGCGACAGCTCGAGTCGGTGGGCGCCCAGTTGGTCCAACGCCAGCTTGACTGCTTCCAGGAAGCAGACGGCGACAACCTTCTTGACCTGTACGAACGGCATGGCGACCGCCGATTCCATCGACGCCGATGGGGAGCGTCCTTGAATGGGACTCCGCTGGCGATCCAGGCGTCCACGCGGCGACCTTCGCTATGCTCCCGCCCCTCGATGCCAGCGCTGGAACGTGAACTCGAACGACTGCTCGGCGAACGCGCCGTGCTGACCGCCCCGGACGCCCTGTTGGCCTGGGAATGTGACGGTTTCACGGTGCACAAGTCGCGGCCGCGGGCCGTCGTGCTGCCGAACTCCACGGCGCAGGTGCAGGCCGTGGTGCGCCTGCTGCACGCCGCCGCGGTGCCGTTCGTGCCGCGCGGCGCCGGCACGTGCCTCAGCGGCGGCCCCACTGCCGGCGCCGATGCGGTGGTCATCGATCTCGCCCGCATGCGGCAGGTGCTGCACGTCTCGACCGAGGACCTCTACGCCGTCGTGCAGCCCGGCGTCGTCAACCTCGACCTGACCACCGCGGTGCACCACCTCGGCCTGCACTACGCGCCCGACCCGAGCAGCCAGTCGGTCTGCACCATCGGCGGCAACTTCGCCGAGAACAGCGGCGGCCCGCACTGCTTCAAGTACGGCATGACCGTCGACCACGTGCTCGGCGCCGTCATCGTGCTGCCGGACGGCGCGCTTTGCCGGCTCGGCGACCCGGCCGGAGCGCGGCTGCCCGGGGCCTTGGACCTGACCGCGGTGTTCTGCGGTAGCGAAGGCACGTTCGGCATCGCCACCGAGATCACGGTGCGCCTGTGCCGCGACCAACGCGCCGTGCGCACGCTGCTCGGTGCGTTCGCGACGATGACCGCCGCGTGCCGCACGGTCAGCGACATCGTCGCCGCGGGGCTCGTGCCGGCAGCGCTGGAGATCCTCGACCAGGCGACCATCCGCGCGGTCGAGGCCTCGGTCTACCGCGCCGGTTATCCGGCGGACGCGGCCGCGGTGCTGCTGGTCGAACTCGACGGCCCCGACGACGTGGTCGCCGAAGAGGCCGCGGAGGTGCGCGCGTTCATGCAGCAGAACGGCGGGCTGCGGATCGAGGAAGCCACCGACGCCGCCGAGCGCAAACGGCTCTGGAAGGGTCGCAAGGGCGCTTTCGGCGCGATGGGCCGCCTGAACACCGACCTCTACGTGCTCGACGGCGTGGTGCCGCGCACGCGGCTCGAGGAGGCGCTGGTCGGCATCAGCGCGATCGGCCAGAAGCACGGCGTGCTGCTGACGAACGTGTTCCACGCGGGCGACGGCAACCTGCATCCCAACATCAGCTACGACGGTCGCGACGCGGCGATGACCGCGCGCACGGTCGCGGCGGGCCACGAGATCCTGCAACTGTGCGTCGACCTCGGCGGCAGCGTGTCGGGCGAACACGGCATCGGCACCGAGAAGCTCGACCACGTGCGGATGATGTACGGCGACGCCGACCTCGACGTGATGGCGCGCGTGCGGGCCGCGTGGAACCCCGACGGCCGCTGCAATCCGGGCAAGGTGCTGCCGAGCCGCAACGCCTGCGCCGAGGTCGCCAAGTGGCCGCAGATGATCGCCAAGGTGCTCGACCCCGAGGGCGGCGCATGAGCTCGATCGCCGGCACCCACGTGCGGCCGCGCGATGCCGCAGCCGTCGCCGAAGTGCTGCGCGCACGGCTCGGCCGCGTGCGCCTGCACGGCAGCGGCTCGCGCCAGCAGCGCCTGGAACCCGTGCCGGGTGCTCTGGCCCTCGACCTGACCGGGCTCGCCACCATCGACCGCCTCGACGCGCCCGACCAGACCTGCTCGGTCGACTGCGGCGTCACGCGCGCGCAGCTCGACGACGCGCTGCGCCCGCACCGCCTCGAACTGCCGTGCCCCGGCGACGGCACACTCGGCGGCCTGTTCGCCAGCGACCCGATCGGTGCTGCCGCGCCCGGCGGCCAATCGCCGCGCTCGCTGCTGCTCGGCATGGACGCCCTGCTCGCCGACGGCACGCCGTTCAAATCCGGTGCGCGCGTGGTGAAGAGCGTCGCCGGCTTCGACGTGCACAAGCTGCTGGTCGGCAGCGAAGGCCGGCTGTTCGTCGCCACGCGCCTGCACCTGCGCTTGAAGCCGCTGCCGCGCGCGCGCGTGGCGTTCGCCAACCAGGCTCTCGATCGCGAAGCGGCCCTGCGTCTGCTGCAGCAACTGCGCGAGCTGCCGCACGGCCTGCAGTCGCTGCAACTGCTGCGCGTCGCCGGCGGCGGCGGCGGCTGGAACGTGCGCGGCGCCATCGCCGGCCGCGCCAACTTCGTGGCGGCAACGCTGCGCGCACTGTCGCTGCAGGAAAGCGACGCCCATCCCGTGCTGCACCTCGAGGCGCCGGCCGGCGGGGAAGTGCTCGCCGGCCTCGCCCTGCCCAGTGCCCTGCCGCGGCTGCTGGCGGGATTGCCCACGGATGCGCCGTTCCTGTGGCACGGCGGCGGCCGCTTCGAAACGACCCTGCCGGTGGCGAACGCGACCGACCGCGCGCTCGCGGCCCTGGCCAGCGCCGGCGGCCACGCGCGCATCGTGGCAGCCGCCATCGGCCGACGCGGCCTCGGCACACCGATCGACGCCGGCCATCGCTCGATCGCCGACCGACTCAAACACGCCCTCGACCCGCATGACGTTCTCTGCTGATTCCAAGGGCGATGCCTACGCCCGCACGCTCGACTGCGTGCACTGCGGCCTGTGCCTGCCGACCTGCCCCACCTACCAGGTGCTCGGCGTCGAAGCGGACTCGCCGCGCGGCCGCATCTACCTGATGCGCGCGCTGGCCGAGGGCCGCGTGCAGGATCCTCAATCGATCCGCCCGTTCCTCGATCGCTGCCTCGATTGCCGCGCCTGCGAGACTGCGTGCCCGTCCGGCGTGAAGTACGGCGAAGTGCTCGAGACGACGCGCGCGAAGCTCGAGCAGCAGCAGCCGGCGCGCGGTCTCGCGGCCTGGCTCGTGCGCACACTGCTGTGGCACGTGGTCGCGCACCAACGCCGGCTGCGCATCGCGTTCGCCTTGCTGCGCGCGACGGAGCGCCTGGGTCTGCGCTGGCTCGCCACCAGGCTCGGCCTGATGCCGGCGCACATGGCCGCGATCGCGCCGACCGTGCCGCCGGCCGCCGAACGCGCGCCGCTGCGCACCGGCCTGCACGTGCCCCCGCCCGGCGTCGCCCGCCGCGGCGTGAAGGTCGCGCTGTTCACCGGCTGCATCATGGAACCGGTGTTCGGGCGCGTGAACCGGGCCACGCTGCAGGTGCTGCTGGCGAACGGCTTCGACGTCGACGTGCCGGCGGCACAGCGCTGCTGTGGCGCGCTGCTGGTGCATGCCGGCCAACCGGAGCGGGCGCGCGAACTGGCCCGCGCCAACGTCGCCGCGTTCGCCGATGCGGACCTCGTGCTCAACAACTCGGCCGGCTGCGGCTGCGCGATGAAGGAGTACGGCCACCTGCTCGGCGACGAAGCCGGGGCCGCGTTCGGGAAGAAGTGCCGGGACATCAGCGAGTTCCTGGCGGAAGCCGGCCTGACCGCGGCGCCGCGCCCGCTCGCTGCCAAGGCCGCGTACGACGACCCGTGCCACCTTTGCCACGGCCAGGGCGTGCGGGCGCAACCGCGGCAGCTGCTGGCGCAGGTTCCCGGCCTGGAGATGGTCGCGCACGGCAAGCCCGAGGACTGCTGCGGCTCGGCCGGCATCTACAACCTGCTGCAGCCGGACGTCGCCGAGGAAATAGGTCGCCGCAAGATCGAAAGCCTGGTTCGCGCGGGCGTGGACCTCGTCGTCACCGGCAACCCGGGTTGCATGCTGCAGATCGACAGCCACCTCCGTCGTGCCGGCCACCGCATCGCGGTCCGGCATCCGATCGAGCTGTTGGTCCCCCCCGCATGAAACTCGTTCCCACCCTGAGCGTCGTCACCGCTGCCACCATCGGGATCACCGGCTGGATGCTGCTCGGCGCGAGTTCCCGCGACGACACCGCGGTGCCGAAGACCGCGGCGGTCACCCTCAGGACCGACGAACTGCAGACGGCGCGCCGCGCCTGCACGCCGACGGCGCTCGATGGCCTGGTGCTGCAGCGGACCGCCGCAACGCTGGCGCCGGACGCCGGCCACGCCGCGTTCCACCAGCTCGCCGAGGCCCATCTCGAACGCGCGCTGCTGCGCTCGCACCGCCGCGGCCTCGTGGTCGGCACACCGACCTGGAGCGAACTGCCGCGCGAGCTGGCGGACGATGTCGACCGCGGCCTCGCGG
>CAMAUH010000053.1 GCA_945861365.1 Candidatus Kuenenia stuttgartensis | reverse complement strand
CCACGTCCACCGTCTAGGCCATCGACACGGCGCTCCACGGATCGGCATCGAATCGCGCCTGCAGGGCCGCCCGCTCGGCTGGCGAGCCCTGGCCCAACAACAGATCGATCGGCTGCAGCGCCGGCTCCGGGGCCTGTGCAGCGAAATCGCCGGCGGCGCTCATCCCGTCTCCTTCTCGCCGGCCGCGGCAGAACCCAGCAGTTGCTTCAGCGCGGTGATCGCGTTGTGCATGCGCGACTTCACCGTGCCGACCGGGATCGACAACAGCTCACTGATCTCGCCGTAGGGCCGCTGCTGGTAGACCGCGAGTTCGAACACCAGGCGGTGCGGCTCCGTCAACCGATCCAGCGCACTGCGCAACGCGGCCCGCTCTTCGTTGTCGACGACCTGCTGCGCTGGCGTCACGTCGGGACCGGCGTAGTCGATGCGGCCCACTTCGTCGTCGCCGAGCACGACCTGGTCGTACGACTGGAAGCGCGGCCGCGGCCGCTGCTGCCGGTAGTGGTCGATCCACAGGTTGGTCGCGACCCGGTAGACGAACGTCGCCATCCGGCCCTCGGGGTGGTAGCGCTTGCTGCCCAGCATCAGCTTCAGGAACAGATCCTGGGCGAGGTCCTCGGCGCGATCGCGATCCCAGCACAGCCGGTAGAAGAACTGCAGCATGCGGTCGCGGTAGGCGTCGACCAGCTGGCGGAAGGCATGCGCATCACCTGCCTGGTAGCGCGCGAGGAAATCGACCTCTCCCTCGGCGGCGACGCCCACGGCCTTTTCTGGTGCCTGTTTCATGCTGATCCGGCGGATCGACTCCCCGCAACGCTCCGCGCGATCGGGCGGTTCACGCCATCTTCGACATTTCTGCGAGCCAGGGAAAGGTGCCGCCCTGGCTCGGCCGCAAGGTCACGTGGCGGCCACCGTCCGCCGCCATCGCCAGTTCGACCCACAACGTGCGGGGCGGCAAGTGCGCCGCGATGTGCTGCGCCCACTCCACCACGGCGACCGCCGTCGGATCGAACAGGTACTCGAGCCCGCCATCGGCCAGGAACCCCAGCAGCTTCTGCGGCAGGTAGGCGTCGGCGTGCAGCAGCCGCACCGGCCCCTGGTGCTCCAACACCAGCAGGTAGGTCGGACTCTGCACCGCGTCGGCATCGTCGACGCGCAGCCCGCGCGCCAGCCCGCGCACCAGCGTGGTCTTGCCGGCCCCCAGGTCACCGACCAGCGCCACGACATCGCCGGGGCGCAGCCGCTCGCCGAGCCGCTCGCCCAGGCGTTCGGTCGCCGCCGGATCAGCGGGCAGGTGCAGCGCGGTCGAGTTCATGGCGGTAGCCGAGTTCAGGAAGGCGGATCCGCTGCGCACCTTGGCGCAGCCACAAGCCGGGTTTCGCCAGCACGCGGCCGATCGGGCGGCGCGCCGAAGCTGCCAGGGGGCCGCCGCGCGCCAGCTGGCGGCCAGCCGCCTGGCTCCACAGCAGCACGTGGTCCTCGCCGTCCCCGAGGGCCGCCCACAGCGCGCGCTCGGCATTGCCGCGGGCCCGCCGAACGGCCGCACGCGTGATCGGGACCGCCTCGGCATCGAGTTCGGCACCGAGGCCGCCGCTGTGCCGCAGCATCGTCGCGAGGTCGAGCAGCAGGCCATCGCTGACATCCATCGCCGCATGCACGGGCCGCTGCGTCGCCAGCCAGCGACCGATCGCCAGCGGTGGCTCGAAGTCGAGATGGTGCCCGGCCAGCGAACCGCCAAGGGCACCGCTGGTGTGCAGCGTGTCGCCGGCGCGTGCGCCACTGCGCAGCAACGCCCGGCCACGCAGGTGGCCGACCGCGGTGACGGTGACGACCAATGGCCCTGCCGTGGTCGCGACATCGCCGCCGACGACACGCGCGCCGGCCGCCGCCGCCGCCGCGCGGATGCCGCGCAACAAACCGGTTCGGCGCGCCGCCGGGAACCGGCGCGGCAGCAGCAGCGACACCAGCAACCAGTCTGCCTCGGCCCCCATCGCCGCGAGGTCGGCGAGGTTGCGGTTCACGGCCTTGCGGCCGATGCGCACTGCCGCGGTATCGGCGGTGAAGTGCACGTGCTCCACCACCGGATCGCAGCACAGCACCTGGGCGCGGCCGCGATTGCGCACCACGGCCGCGTCGTCGCCGATCCCCACCAGCACATCGCGCTCGCTGCCGAAGAACCGCGCCAGCGACGCGGTGAACGCCCGTTCATCGACCACTGGCCTGCTCCGGTCCGGGTTGCAGCGCGACGACGACGGTGCCCTTGACGTTGGCGCGCGGCAAGGTGCCGAAGGTGCGCGCATCGGGGATCGAACTGGCGCCATTCGGATGCAGCAGGGTCACGGTGTCGTCATCGAGTGCCGCCACGCGCGACAGCATGCGCCCCGCTGGCGTCTCGACGAACACGTCGCTGCCGACCCGCAGGCCGCGCGACCAGCGATCGATCACGCACCACGCACCCGGCGGCAGCGCCGGCACCGTGTCCATGCCGCGTGGCACCCACTCGGTGCCAAAGCGCAGGAAGAACCACGTGATCATGCCGACGCCGGCCAACAGCGTGCCCTGCCGCACCCACTTCGCCCAACGCAAGGGATCGAGCCGCTGCGCTTGCTTGTTCTGCACGGTACCGGACACAGCCATCCGAGCAGCATCGACGCGGCCGCGATGCCGTTCCAGTGCCTGGCGGCACGACCTCAGGGCATGGGGCGCGCTTCGGCGGGAACCAGGGCCAATGCCTGCAGGAGGCCAGCCGTCGCGGCACCCGGGTCGGAGGCCCCCATGATCCCGCTGCGCACCGCCACGCCGATCGGCCGCTTGGCCGGCACCACGGTCGCCAACTCCTCCAGCTGCTGCACGCCGACGCCGCCCAACCACAGCACCGGCAGTCGCGCCTTGCTGGTCAGGTTGGCGGCCTGCGCGACACCCAGGCTGGCGGCATCCGGCTTGCTGCTCGTGGCCCAGACCGGGGACAGCAGAGCGAAGTCGCAGTCGGCGACGACGGCGAGGTCGAGTTCGGCCTGATCGTGCGCCGAGTAGCCGAGCACCGCCGTCGGTCCGAGTACCGCGCGCGCGATCTCGGGCGGCAGCGAACGGTGCCCGACCTGCGCCCCATGCGCATGCGCCGCCGCGGCGACGTCTAGGCGGTCGTTCACCAGCAGCATTCCGCCGGCCGCCTGCAGGACCGGCATCAGCCGTTCGCAGGCATGCAACAGACCGCGCGCCGACAACTGCGGCTCGCGCAGTTGCACGCAGCGCACGCCGGCCTGCACCGCTTCACCGACGATGCGCTCGAGGCGCCCGACATCGCCGCGGCCGTCGGTAACCAACAGCAGCCGCAACAGCCGCAGATCGAGTCGTGGCGATTTCATCGTCCTGGCATCAAGCCTCAGCAGCGCCCCGCTGGCAAGCATCGTCAGATGCGCTTCTCGTAGATCGGGCCCTTCTCGAAGTACTCGTTCTCCGAGCCGACCGTGTCCATGTCGTACTTGCGGCCTTCGAGCAGGATGCGGCTCGCGATGATGCCCATCTCGAGGCTGTGGTCCTGGTTGGTGTAGCGGAAACGACCGGGCCGCCCGATGTAGACCAGGTTCTGCAGCTGCTCCAGCCACTGCTGGATCACGCCGAGGTTCTGCTTGTACGTGGAGTCGTAGACGGGATAGACGTGCGCACGCTTCAGCAGGTAGGCGTTGCGGACTTCGGCGCGGGTGAAGAACCCCCACTTCTCGAAGTACGGCATCACCAGGTCGACCAGCTGCTCCTTCGTCATCGACCAGATCGCGTCGCCCTCGAAGGCGAAGAACTCGATGAAGAACGACGTCTTGCCCGGCGGACACATGTCCTTGCTGAAGTTCTTCATCTCGCTCGTGCGGCCGAACGGGATGTCCTTGCTCGGGAAGTAGATCCAGTTGTCGTCGGTGACCTTGTCCTTGTTCAACGTCAGGAACAGGTAGACCTGCGCGCGCCACTTCAGGTTGCGCGCCGCCTGCTGCACCGGCGGCGGCGGCGGCGGATCGAGCAGTTCGAGGAAGCGCGTCAGCGGCACCGACTCGACCAGCTTCTGCGGCCGCACCGTGACGATGCCTTCCGGCGTGCGGATGTCGACGGACGTGATCTTGGTGCCGTCATGCCGCACCTTCACCGGCTCGCTGCCGGTCGTGATGCTCGTGCCGGTCTTGCGCAGGTGCTTGCCGATCTCCTCGTAGATGCGGCCGGTGCCGAACTGCGGGTAGTAGAACTCGTCGACCAGCGACTTCGGGCCCTTCTTGCCGCGGAGGCCGATGGCGTTCTTGAACACGCTCCACAGGTTCAGGCCGCTGATGCGCTGCTTGGCCCAATCCGGATGGATGTCGGCGCACGGGATGCCCCAGATCTTCTCCGAGTAGTTGATCATGCTGAACTCGGCCAGCGAGCGGCCGAAGTTCGCGACCACGTAGTCCTCGAAGGTGCGCAGCGGCTTCTTCAGCAGGCCGTAGCGCAACCGCGCCAGCACGTAGTCGACGCCGATGCGGGCGCTGCGCCACAGGCCGAGGTTCTTGACGACCTGCTGGAAGTTGACCGGATAGTTGAAGTACTTGCCGTCGACGAACTGCCGCGTCAGGCGCGGCACCTTGCGCCACTCCTCCTGCAGCAGGTCCTCGATGAAGTCGTACAGGTACTGGTTCTTGCTGAAGAACCGGTGCGGTCCGATGTCGGTCAGGAAGACGTCGTCGCCCTCCTTGAACGTCAACGTCTTGGCGAGGCCGCCGATCTGCTCGTCGCGCTCGACGACGGTGGAGTGCACGCCCTTGCGGGACAGTTCCATCGCACAGGCGAGGCCAGCGGGGCCGGCACCGAGGATCAGGACGGCAGGTTCGGTTTCGAGGCGAGGGGTCGGCATGAGGCGAGCCACGGCACGGGCCCGTGGGGATGGGTCATCGGCAGACGAGGCAGCACACCGGGAAAGCTCCCGAATTGCACGCCGCGATCACCTTGGCATGGGCTTCACGAACTGGCCTTCCGGGTCCATTCGTCGAGGCTGTAGAGCACGTTCTGCGGGATCGGCACCCGCGCGCGGTCGGTCAGTTCCTGCACGATCTGGGCGCCGTCGAGGCCATCGGCGAGGCCGGCGCGCACACTGTCCTGGTCGAGCCGGAACTGGTGCACGTGGTCGCTCTTGGTGCGGTGTGCGAAGCGGTCGAACAGGTGCACGACATCGTGCACGTCGTCGCCCGGGAAGACGAGGATCTCGAAGTCGGGCTGCACGATGACCGAGCAGCGCGTGCCGCCGACCTTGCCGGCCGGCTCCGCGTCGAGCAGTTCGGCCCCCAGGCGCGACAGCCGCAACGCACTGACGCGCCCCTGGTGCATGCCGATGTCGACGAGACCGAGCGGGAACAGGCGCCGCTTCACCCACAGCAGCAGGTTCCAGCACATCTGCTGCAGCGATTCGCTCGGCGTGTAGCCGCCGCCCTGGAAGCGCGCCGCGAAGAACTCCTCGGTCGGCTTGGCCTCGAGCTGCGCCAGGTAGGCATTGCGGGCCAGGAACGGCAGGATCGCGACGTCCTGCCACAGCATCGGCACGGCGCGGCGCAGCAACCGCAACAGCACCCGCCGCATGCGCGTGTGGTGGAACGGTTCGCCGGGCAGCGTGCGGTCCTCGACGAAGTGCGCGAGCAGCATCTTCACCTGCTCGGCAAGGGTGGCGCGATCGAAGGCCTGGCCAGCCGGCGTCGGCCGCAGCGCCCGTTCGCCGCGGCGGTCGATCAGCCGGCGATGCAGGCAGAACCGGTAGATGAGCTCGAGGTTCGCTTCGGCAGCGAGGAAGCCCCCCGGCACCGGCAGCAGCAGGCCGGCGATGCGCTTCTGGGACGCCTTGAACAGTTCGCCGTCGGCGGTGAACAGCACCTTGCTGTCCTGCAGCTCGCGCAGGAAGCGACCGATGTTGGTGGCGAAGTCGCCACCGCAGACCAGCTCCTCGCCGACGGTCGGCAGGTGCTGTTCGCCGCGGCGCCGGATCGCGAACAGCGCGAGCTCGTGGAACACCACCACCGCGCGTTCGATCGGCTGGATGCCGAGCCGCGCCAGGTCGAGCTGGGCCACGGTGCCGAGCATCGCCTCTTCGAGGCACTTGCCGAGCCACGCCTGGTCCGGGGGCTCGGCGAGTTCGAGCTCGCGTTGCAGTTCGTCCAGCCCGGCGATGCCGCCGTGCTTGTGCAGCGTGCAGTCGACCAGGCCCGCGATGGTCGGCGGCAGCTTCTGCAGTCGCGCCGCCATCGAGTTCTCCATCGTGTAGAGCTTGTAGATCTTGCGCGCGTGGTCGGCGGCCTTGTCCGCGGCCTTGGCGGCCTTGCCGTCGTGGCTGCCCGCTTCGGCGCGTTCGCGGAAGTAGCGCGCATCGAGGAAGCCCTGCAGGGTCAGCGTGTCCTGCACCTGCCGCTGTCGCTTCTGCCGCGACTGCAGCACGCACTCGATCAACTCGCTGGGCATCGCCCAGCACGGGCTGTCGAACGTCGCCCAGCGCTTGTCCTTGACGGTGAACACGAAGGCTTCGCGGTACAGCGCGGCCAACGTCGCCTCGAGGTCGAAGCGGCTCTTGAAGTGCTTGCCGAACTCGCTGAACAGCGCCTGCACCGAGCGCACGGCCCCGCCGTCGACGAAGAACGCTTCCAGCAGATCCTGTTGCTTGCGCGGCAACCCGCACAGGCGCGCAGTGACCCGCTCTTCGCTCTCCATCGCGGAGCTGATCGACCCGAGGGCCGGCTTGCCATCGCTGGCCGGGCCGCCGAGCCAGCGCTGCGCGCATTCGCGCAAGACGCTGTCGCCGGCACCCTGCAACAGCACCCGCAGACTCAACCGCGTCATGCGCGTTCCTCCCGGCTCCCCTGGTTCTCGGCGAGCAGCACGCTCGCCGGCACGATCTCGTACGAATAGCCCTGCTCGGTCAGGAACAGCTGCCGCTTCTTGGCGAAGTCCTGTTCGCGGGTGTCGGCGCTGACCAGCGTGTAGAAGCTCGCCGGTCCGCCGTCCTGCTTGGGGCGCAGCACGCGGCCGAGGCGCTGCGCCTCTTCCTGCCGGCTGCCGAACGTGCCCGACACCTGGATCGCGACGTTGGCGTCGGGCAGGTCGATCGCGAAGTTGCCGACCTTGCTGACGATCAGGCTGGTCAGCTCGCCACGCCGGAACGCGCCGTACAGGCGGTCGCGATCGGCGTTGGGCGTCTGGCCGGTGATCAGCGGCAGCCGGAACACCGTCGCCAGGTGCTGCAACTGTTCGATGTACTGGCCGATCACGAGCACGCGGTCCCGCGCGTGGCGGCGCAGCAGCGCGCCGACCACGTCGTCCTTCTGTTCGTTGTCGGCAGCGATGCGGAACTGGGAGCGCGCCCCCGCGGCGGCGTAGTTGGCGCGGCGCGCGGCCGCCAGCGGCACCCGCACCTCGACGCAGCGCGCCGGGGCCAGGAAGCCCTGCCGCTCGAGCTGCTTCCACGGCAGCTCGTAGCGCTTGGGGCCGATCAGCGAGAACACCTCGTCGGCGCGGCCGTCCTCACGCACCAGCGTCGCCGTCAGGCCGAGCCGGCGCCGCGCCTGGATGCCGGCGGTGGCGCGGAACACCGGTGCGGGCAGCAGATGCACTTCGTCGTAGACGATCAGACCGAAGTTGCCGCGATCGAACAGATCGAGGTGCGTGAACGCATCCAGCTTGCCCTTGCGGTGCGTCAGGATCTGGTAGGTCGCCACGGTCACCGGACGGATGTGCTTCTGCTCGCCGGTGTACTCGCCGACCTGCGCGTCGCCGAGATCGGTCTTGTCGAGGATCTCGCGGCACCACTGCCGCACCGCGATGGTGTTCGTCGTCAGCACCAACGTGTTGGTCTGCAGCAGGTGCATCGCCGCGATGCCGACCACGGTCTTGCCGGCACCGCACGGCAGCACGACCACGCCGCAGCCGCCGCGGTCGCTGCCGCCGGCATGGAACGCCGCCGCCGCTTCGCGCTGGTACTCGCGCAGCCGGAAGGCGCGCGGCACCGCCGGCGCCGCCTCGCGCAGCGCGAACTGCAGCGCATCGCCCTGCCGGTAGCCGGCCCGGTCGTCGATCGGATAGCCGAGCTTGATCAGCAGCTGCTTGACGTCGCCGCGCCGCGCCGCGTCGAGCCGCATCGACCGCGCATCCAGCGGCGTCAGCATGCCCGCCACCGTCACGTGGCCGGCCAGCTCCTGCAGCACCGCCGCGTCGTCGCATTCGAGCCGCAGCCCGCCATCCCCATGCGCGTACAGCCGCAGCAGCCCGTAGCGACGGAACCACTCTCGGATCTGCGCCAACATCGCCGGCGCGATCGGGAAGCGCGAGTTCGCCACCAACCACGCGAGCAACTCGTCGGCCTGCTCGCCGAGCGCCGCCGCGTTCCAGATGCTGACCGGCGTGATCCGGTAGAAGTGCACGTACTCGGGCGACTTCTCCAGCTCGGCGAAGCGCGCCAGACGATCGCGCGCCATCTCGTAGTCCGGATGCTGCGTCTCCAGCAGCACCGCGCGGTCGGTCTGCACGATCAGCGGCGGCTCCTTCATGCGTCCTCCACCTGATCGGACCGCTTGCGCCGTCGACCTGGGCCGCGCGGCGACACGGGCGGTGCCGCCGGTCGTTCTGCACCACGGAAACGCGCCGCAAGGAAACGGCCGGTGTGGCTGCCCTCGGTCGCCGCGACCTGTTCTGGAGTGCCGGCGACCACCAGCTGGCCACCCTGGTAGCCGGCCTCGGGCCCGAGTTCGAGCACGTGGTCGGCGGCGGCGATGACGTCGAGGTGGTGCTCGATGACGACGACCGAGTCGCCGCGTTCGAGCAGACGGTTCAGCACCACCAGCAGCTTCTGCACGTCGTCGACGTGCAGGCCGGTGGTCGGTTCGTCGAGCACGTAGATCGTGTGTTCGCGCGGCCGCCGCGCCAGCTCGGCGCACAGCTTGATGCGCTGCGCTTCGCCGCCCGAGAACGTGTTCGCCGGCTGGCCCAGCGTCAGGTAACCGAGACCCACGTCGGCCAGCAGCTGCAGCGGCCGCACGATGTGCTTGTGGTTGCCGAAGAACTGCAGCGCCTCGTCGACCGGCATCGACAGCACCTGCGCGATGTTCTTGCCGCGGTACTCGACGCTGAGCGTCTCGGCGTTGTAGCGACGGCCGCGGCAGATCTCGCAGGTCACCCACACGTCGGCGAGGAAGTGCATCTCGACCTGGATCTGGCCCTTGCCCTCGCAGGCGGCGCAGCGGCCGTCGGCGACGTGGAACGAGAACCGGCCCGGCGTGAAGCCCTTCTGCTTGCTCAGCTGCGTGGCGGCGAACAGTTCGCGGATCGCGGTGAACGCACCGGTGTAGGTGGCCGGGTTGCTCGACGGCGAACTGCCGATCGCACTCTGGTCGACGACGACCAGCGAGTGGGGCCGAACCTCACCATCGAGCCAATGCACCGGCGGGTTCGGCAGCTGCAGTGCCGGCACCATGGCGTCCATCACCAGCGACGACTTGCCCGAACCCGACACGCCAGTGACGGCCGTGAACACACCGAGCGGCACGTCGACGTCGAGGTTGCGCAGGTTGTGCAACGTCACGCCGCGGAGGGCCACGTGACCACGCGGGCTGCGCCGCGCCTCCGGCTGTGGCAGCGCCAGTTCGCCGCGCAGCCACTTGCCGGTGGTGCCGTCGCTCTGCGCGATCACGTCCGGCGAACCCGCCGCGACGATGCGGCCGCCGCGATTGCCAGCGCCCGGACCGATGTCGAGCACGTAGTCCGCCGCGCGCACCATGACCTCGTCGTGCTCCACCGCCAGCACGGTGTTGCCGAGATCGCGCAACTCGAGCAGCGTGCTCAGCAGCCGTTCGGTGTCGCGCGGATGCAGGCCCACGGTCGGCTCGTCGAGCACGTACAGCACGCCGACCAGCTTGTTGCCGAGCTGCGTGGCGAGCCGGATGCGCTGTGCCTCGCCGCCGGACAACGTCGCGGCACTGCGATCGAGCGTCAGGTAGCCGAGGCCGGTGTCGCACAGGAACTTCAGCCGGTTGTCGAGCTCCTTCAGGATGTCGGCAGCGATCCGGCGGTCCCTAGCACCGAGCGTTGGCTCGAGCCCGAGCAGCAGGTACCTGGCCTCTTCGACCGTGAGCCCGAGCACCTCGGGCAAGCGAACCCCCTCGGGCAAGCGCACCCCGCCGACGCGCACCGCGCGCGGGCCCGGCTGCAGCCGCTCGCCGTGGCAATCGGGGCACGGCTGGCTGCGCATCACGGCGCGGAAGCGTTCGTCGCCGGCATTCTCGCTCTCGCCATCCTTGCCGTGGAACCACTCCTCCAGCTGGCGCGCGAGGCCCTTCCACGGCACCTGCATGCGCCATTCGCGGCGTTTGCCGGCCTCGACCTTCTTGAACACCACTTCGAAGCGTTCGTCGCCAGCACCGCGCAGCAGCAGCGTGCGCACCTTCGCCGGTAGCTCGTTCCACGGCAGATCGAGGTCGAAGCCGTGGCGCTCGGCGACGACGCGCGCGATCTCGGCGTAGTAGCCGCCGCTGCCGACCAGGAACGTGAACGCCCCGCCCTGGTGCTGGATCGCGCCGCCGAAGGTCGGCTTGTCCGGATGGTTGACCAGCAGTTCCTCGGCGCACACGACGACGTCGCCGAGGCCGAGGCAGCTGGTGCACGCAGCGCTGTGATGGTTGAACGAGAACCAACGCGGATGCACGTCGGTCGGCGCCTTGTAGTCGCAGCGGTGGCAGCCGGAGTCGGCGCGGAACCAGTGCCGCTCGCCGCGCTCCTTGCCATCGGCGAGCTCCACCACCGCGGCCGGAGCACCACCGTGCTTCTGCGCCGCGGCCTGCGCCTGCTCGATCGCGTCGGCGGTGCGCGCACGATCGGTCAACGTCGTGCGGTCGAGCACCAGGAACAGCTCCTTCGGCAGCGCCTGCGGGGCCGGGCCATCGAGCCGCAGTTCCTGGCCATCGGCGAGCGCGCGCACATAGCCGGCGCGTTGCCACTCCTGCTGCAGCGCCGCGAGCCAGCTGACCGCCGCGTCGGGCGGCACGATGATCGGCGCCAGCACCAGCGCGCGGCGACCACTCCACTCGCTGACCAGCTGTGCGGCGGCCTTGCTCGGCGACCACGCGACCAGTTCCTGCCCGTGCGTCGGGCAATGGTGCCGGCCGACGCGCGCGAACAGCAGGCGCAGGTAGTCGTGGATCTCCGTCGTCGTCGCCACCGTCGACCGCGGGCTGCGCGAAGTGCGCTTCTGGTCGATCGCGATCGCCGGGCCCAAGCCCTCGAGCTTGTCGACCGGCGCGCGATCCATGCGGCCGAGGAAGCGCCGCGCGTACGTCGACATGCTCTCGAGGAAGCGGCGCTGGCCTTCCTGGAAGATCGTGTCGAAGGCGAGGCTCGACTTGCCGGAGCCCGACGGGCCGGTGATGACCGTGAACGTGCCGAGCGGGATGTCGCAGTCGACGCTCTGCAGGTTGTGCGTGCGCGCGCCGCGCACGGTGATGTGGCGCGGCCGTTCCACCACCGTCGCCGGGCGGCTCGGCTTCGGCGCTGCGGCGGCCTTGCGCGGCTTGCCGATGCCGATCGCGCGCAGCGCGGCTCCGGTGTGCGAAGCGTCGTGGTCGGCGACCTGCTCCGGCGTGCCCTGTGCGACCAGCTGCCCGCCGCCGCTGCCGCCTTCGGGGCCGAGGTCGAGCAGCCAGTCGGCGGCGCGCACGACGTCGAGGTTGTGCTCGATGACGAGCACCGTGTTGCCCGCATCGACGAGGCGCTGCAGCGACGCCAGCAGCTTGGTCACGTCGTGGAAGTGCAGGCCGGTGGTCGGCTCGTCGAGCACGTAGAACGTCTTGCCGGTGGCCGGCCGCTGCAGCTCGGTGGCGAGCTTGACGCGCTGCGCTTCGCCGCCGCTCAACGTCGTCGACGGCTGGCCGAGCTTCAGGTAGCCGAGGCCCACGTCCTGCAGCGCGACCAACCCGCGGGCGATCTTCGGGATCGCCGCGAAGAACGCGGCGGCCTCGTCGATCGTCATCTCGAGCACGTCGTGCACGCTCTTGCCGTTCCAGCGGATCGCCAGCGTCTCGGCGTGGAAGCGCGCGCCGCCGCACTGCTCGCAGACCACCTCGACCGGCGCCAGGAAGTTCATCTCCAGCGTGGTCACGCCGGCCCCTTCGCAGGCTTCGCAGCGGCCGCCGGGCACGTTGAACGAGAATCGGCCCTTCTCGTACTGGCGCAGCTTGCTCTCCGGCAGCAGCGCGAACAGGTCGCGCACGTGCGTCCACAGGTCGGTGTAGGTCGCCGGATTGCTGCGCGGGGTGCGGCCGATCGGCGCCTGGTCGATCTCGACGATCTTGTCGAGTTGGTCGAGACCTTCGATGCGTTCGCAGAACGACGCGCCGGCGTCGGCCCCCATCAGTTCGCGCTGCAGTGCCGGCACCAGCACGTGGTGCACCAGCGTCGACTTGCCCGAACCGCTGACGCCGGTCACGGCGACGAGGCGGCCGAGCGGGATGTCGACGTCGAGGCCGCGCAGGTTGTGGTGCGCAGCGCCGCGGATGCGCAGCGAGCCACGGTCCTCGCTGCGGCGCGTCATCGGCATCGGCACCGACAGCTCGCCGCGCAGGTAGCGACCGGTCAGCGAGCCCGGCGTGCGCTCGACTTCGGCGGGTGTGCCCGCCGCGGTCACTTCGCCGCCGTGCACGCCGGCCCCCGGGCCGATGTCGACCAGGAAGTCACTGCGCCGCATCGTCTCCTCGTCGTGTTCGACGACGAGCACGGTGTTGCCGCGATCACGCAGCGCTTCCAGCGTGCGCAGCAGCCGTTCCTGGTCGCGTGCGTGCAGGCCGATGCTCGGCTCGTCGAGCACGTACAGGATGCCGCGCAGGCCGGCGCCGACCTGGGCAGCGAGGCGGATGCGCTGCGACTCGCCGCCCGACAACGTCGGCGCGCGGCGATCGAGCGCCAGGTAGCCGAGGCCCACGTCGGCGAGGAACACCAGCCGCCGCTCGATCTCCTGCGTGATGTCGCGGCCGATGCGTTGGCGGTTGCCGTCGAGCTGCACGGCGCGCACCCACGCCAGCGCCTGGTCGACCGGCAACGCGGTGACCTCGGGCAGCGACAGGCCCTGGAACTTCACGGCGCGCGCCGGCGCCGACAACCGCGTGCCGAGGCACTGTTCGCACGGCACCGCGGCGCGGAAGCGGTCGAGATGGCGCGCGCGCGACGGCCGGTAGACGTTCTGCAGGTGGCCGAGCAGGCCCGGGAACGCGATGCGGTCGCTGCCGCTGGTCGACGACAGCGCGCTGTGGCGCTGCCAGCGGAACTCGAAGGTCTGCTTGC
>CAMAUH010000052.1 GCA_945861365.1 Candidatus Kuenenia stuttgartensis | reverse complement strand
CAGGCGCTGCAGCACTTCCCCGCCGATGGCCTGCTCGCTTCGCAGACCTCGCTCGCCGACTTCGACGGCGACGGCGACCTCGACGCGATCACCGCCGGCACCGCGGGCAGCAGCGCCGTGCAGCGCTTCTACCGCAACGTCGGCGACGCCGTGTTCACCGCGGACCCGAGCTGGCCGGACATCGCCGATGGCGGGCGCCACCTGGTGGCCGACATCGACGCCGACGGGGACGCCGATGTCGTGCTGGCCGGGCGCATCGTGCGCAACCTCGGCGGCAGCTCGTTCCAGCTGGCGACCATCCCCGCGTTCGCGCAGCCGCTGGCATGCGCCGACTTCACCGGCGACGCCGTGCCCGACCTGTTGGTGCGCGGCTTCAGCAACGAGACGCAACAGCTGCAGCAGATCGGCGGCGTGTTCGTCGCGGCCGCGGTGCCGACCGCGAACGTGCTGGTGCGCGACGCGGCCGCGCGCGACTTCGATGGCGATGGCGACGTCGATCTGCTGCTGGCGGCATCTCAATACGTGCTGCCCTTCCAACCCCCGTGGCCCGGCCAGCCACGGCTTTGGCGCAACAACGGCACCGGCCAGTTCACCGAGCAATACCTGCCAGGCGCGACGAACGGCACGACCCAGAACCTCGCCGTCGCGGACTTCGATGGCGATGGCGATGCCGACGCGGTGCTGCTGACGCAGGTGGTGTTTCCGTTGGTGTGGCAGCTGCGCCTCAACGACGGCGCCGGCAACCTGCAGATCGCGGCCGGCTTGCCCACCATCGCGTCGCAGTTGCCGTTGGCAGCTGTCGACCTCGACCGCGATGGCGACCCGGATCTCGTCGGCGGCGCCAGCTGGTTCGAGAACAACGGTGCCGCCAACTTCATCGAGCGCGCCCACGCCCTGGCCAGTCCGCTGGAGACCGTGCAAGCGCACGGAGACATCGACGGCGATCTCGACAGCGACCTCGTCGTCGGCCTCGGTTCTGCCCCGCGGCTGCTGCTGAACGTCGGGGCCGCCCGCCTGGCCGATGGCAGCCGCACGCCATGGCGCGGTGGTGCCTTGGCCACCGGGGACTTCGATGGCGACGGCGACCTCGACCTGCTCGGCGTCGAGGCGGGCCTCGCGGGTCCGTTGGGTCGCAACGACGGCACCGGCTGGTTCACGCCGCAGCCGTTCCCATGGCCGAACGGCCAGGTCGGGGTCGTGCGCACGGGCGACCTTGACGGGGATGCCGACGTCGACGTGCTGGCGCTGACGTCCGTCACGGGACCGCCGCAGCTGCGCTTCTTCCGCAACCTGGGCAACGCGACCTTCGTCGACACCGGGCTCACGGCACCAAGCCCGACGCCGCCGACCAACACCACCGACTTCCGGCTGCTCGATGCCGACGGCGATGGCGACCAGGACGCCGTCACCGTCGCGCTCCAGGGCGGCGTGCAGCTGTACGCCAACAACGGCGCCGGCGCCTTCACGTTGGTGGCCGGCGCGTTCCCCACGTACCTCGGCTGGCTGCGCACGGTCGCGGTCGGCGACCTCGACGGCGACGGCGACCAGGACGTGCTGACCGGCGACGAGAGCTATGGGTCGGCTCCGAGCCAGCTGCGCTACTTCGCCAACAACGGCGCCGGCGTGTTCGCCGACGTCACCGCGCAGCGGTTGCAGGCGCCACTGGCGCTTGCGCGCTCCCTCGAAGTGGCCGACCTCGATGGCGATGGCGACCGCGATGCGTTCGTCGCCTGCTGGGGAACGGCGAGCTACCCGACCAGCGTGAACCTGCTGCTGCGCAACAACGGCAGTGGCAACCTGTCCTTCCAGCCATCGGCACTGCCGAGCACGCTGCCCACCGGCTCGGTGACGTTGCTCGACTTCGACGTCGACGGCGACCTCGATGCCGTCGTCGGCACCTACCAGAACGGCGTGCGCTGGTGGCGCAACCAGGGCACCGGGACCTTCACCGACATCGGCGGCCGGTATCCGCCACCGAGCACGGTGTCGTACACGCGGTTCCTGGCCGGCGACCTCGACGACGACCTCGATCCGGATCTGCTGCTCGGCGACCAGCTGCTGTTCAACCAGCAGTGGGCTGCCCGGGTCACACAGCTCGCGCGCACCGGTAGACCGCTGCCCTACGTCGTGCAGACGACCACCGCGGCTGGCGCGGCCACGCCGTTCTTCAGCCTGCTGCCCGGCCGCACGCCGTTGCCACCGTTCGGCACGTTGGCGACGGCGCCGGGTACGGCGGTCCTGCTGCCTGGCGTCACCCTGCTCGGCGGCAGCGCGCAGGTCGTCTTCCCGATCCCCGCGGATCCAGGACTGATCGGCCTCGAGTTGATGCTGCAGTCGCTGTTCTTCAGTGCTCCGTTGCCGCACCTGTCGCCGGGAGTGCGCGTGCGGTTCGTCGATTGACAGTGGAGCCAGGGCACGTGGGCGACGCACCCCGAGACGTGGCCCACCACCGGACGCTGCGCTAGGGTCCGCGGACCTGCCCCATGGACAACGCCCGCGTGTTCAAGATGCCGTTCGCCAGCGTGTATCCGCACTACCTCACCAAGGCGCTGAAGAAGGGGCGCACGGCGAGCGAAGTGGACGAGGTGATCTGCTGGCTGACCGGCTACACCGCGCGCACGCTGGCGAAGCAGATCGAGCAGAAGGTCGACCTGGCGACGTTCTTCCAGCAAGCGCCCGCCCTGCATGCCAACGCGAACAAGATCACCGGCACGATCTGCGGCGTGCGCATCGAAGCGATCGACGACCCGCTGATGCAGAAGATCCGCTACATGGACAAGCTCGTCGACGAGCTGGCCAAGGGGCGGCTGATGGCGAAGATCCTGCGCGCGTAGCGCGGCGCGAACGGGCTGGACAGCGAGCCGCCGAGATCAGGGAAGGCGCCGCGGCGCAGGTTCACGGCCGCCATGCGCGCATCGCCGCAGCGAACGCGAAGTACTGCCGCCGTGCAAGCGCACCGTGCGCGCGTGCACCCGTTCGCTACCGTGCGCACCAACCACACAAGGAACCACATGGGCCTCATCAACTGGATCTTCGACTTCTACCAACAGAGCCGCATCGAGCGCGCCGGCAACGAAGCCGCCCAGCTGCGCACCGAGGTCGCGATGCTTCGCAACAGCGGCGGCTCGCTGAACGACGAACGCATCGTGCGCGCGGTCGGCGAACTGGCGCTGGCCGTGAAGACCGTGCAGCGGCTGTGCGTCGAGAAGGGCCTGTGCACCGAGGCCGAGTTCCACCAGCGCCTGCGCGCGATCGACCTCGAAGACGGCCGCGCCGACGGCCAGGCGCCGATCCGCTGATGGCGCCGTCGCTGCCCGAACTGCTCGCGTTCGCCGAACTGCTGGCCGACGTCGCCCGGCCGATCGCGCGGCAGCACTTCCGTTCGCTCGCGACCGTCGACACCAAGAGCGACCGCACGCCGGTCACGCTGGCCGACCGCGCGATCGAACGCGCGCTGCGGGAACGCATCGCCGCGCGCTTTCCCGACCACGGCATCCTCGGCGAGGAAGAGGGCGCTACCGGTCTCGACAACGAGTTCCTGTGGGTGATCGACCCGATCGACGGCACCAAGGCGTTCGCCAGCGGCAATCCGCTGTTCGGCACGCTGATCGGCTTGATGCATCGCGGCGTGCCGGTGGTCGGCGTCATGGAGGCCATCGCCCTCGGCGAGCGCTGGGCCGCGGCGACGGGGCTCGGTTGCCGCCACCAGGGTCGGCTGGTCCGGGCGCGCGCGACGACGCGGCTCGCCGATGCGGTGCTGTATTGCACGACGCCCGACCCGATGGCCGGCGACGCGGCCTTCGCGGCCCTGCGGCGGCAGGTGCGCTGGACCAGCTACGGCGGCGACTGCGTCGCCTACGGGTTCGTCGCGATGGGCGGCGCCGACCTGATCGTCGACCGCGGCTTGAAGGCGTACGACTGGTGCGCGCTGGTGCCGATCCTGCAAGAGAGCGGCGGCGTGTTGCTCGGCATGGATGGTCGCGCACTGCATCTGCACAGCGACGGCGCCGTCATCGCGGCGTCGACTGCGGAACTCGCCCAGGCAGCGCTCGCCACCCTGCGCCGCGACACGTAGCGTTCGCGCGCTCGTGGATCTGCCGCTCGCCGTCTTCGCCGTCGTCTACGCCGTGATGATCCTCGGCCGCGTGCCGGGGCTGCGCGTGGACCGCACCGCGGCGGCGTTCCTCGGCGCCGTGGCGCTGGTCGCCGGCGGTGCGCTGACCAGCACGCAGGCGTGGGCCGCGATCGACGTCGGCACGCTGGCGTTGCTGCTCGGCCTGATGCTGGTGTCGGCGCAGTTCCGCCACAGCGGTTTCTATGCGCGCACCACGCAATGGCTGGCGGCGCGGCCGACGTCACCGGCGCGGCTGCTCGGCGAACTGCTCGCGGTCACCGGCCTGTTGGCAGCACTGCTGACCAACGACGTCGTGTGCCTGGCCATCGCACCTTTGCTGGTCGACGTGTGCGCGCAGCGGCGGCTCGATCCGGTGCCGTTCCTGCTCGGCCTCGCCGCCGGCAGCAACGTCGGCTCCGCTGCGACGCTGCTCGGCAACCCGCAGAACCTGCTGATCGGCCAGGCGCTGCACGTGCCGTTCGCCGGCTACCTGCTCGATGGCGGCGTGCCAGCGGTGCTCGGCATGGTCGTCGTGTGGGGCGTGCTGGTGCGCACCTACCGCGGCCGTTGGCAACGCGACGTCGTGGCCACGCCGCCGCCGCCGGTCGCGTTCGACCGCGGGCAGACGCACAAGGGCCTCGCCGTGCTGGCGCTGCTGGTCGGAGCCCTGCTGTTCGCGCCGATCGAACGCGACGTGCTGGCGCTGCTGGCGGGCTCGGTGCTGCTGCTGTCGCGCACGACGTCGCCGCGCGCGCTGTTCGAACGCGTCGACTGGCAGCTGCTGGTGCTGTTCGCCGGCCTGTTCGTCGTCAACCACGCGTTCCAGCAGGCTGGCCACGCCGCCGCCGCATTCGCGTACGCGCGCCAGCACGGCGTCGACTTCGGCGATCCGCGCACGCTGTTTGTGACCGCCGTGGTCGGCTCCAACGTCGTCAGCAACGTGCCGCTGACGATGCTGCTGCTGCCGGTGGCGACGCACCCGCAGGCCGGGCCGCTGCTGGCGCTGGCGACGACGCTGGCCGGCAACCTGCTGCTGGTCGGTTCGATCGCCAACCTGATCGTCGTCGAACAGGCCGAACGACTCGGCGTGCGGCCGCAGGGCCGCGGCTGGGCCAGCGAACACTGGCGGGTCGGCGTGCCGATCACGCTGGCGACGCTGGCGATCGCGGCCGGCTGGCTCGCGGTGCGCGGCTGGATGCTCGCGTAGCGGCCCGCGATCTTGCACCATGCGCGCATGCGCGCTGCGTTGGCCCTGTTGTTCGTCGCTGTCCTCGCTGTCGTCGGCTGGCTCGTCTTCGGCAACGGCGACGACGATCCCTCGCTGCCGAGCGTGCCGCAGCCGAGCCAGCCAGCACCGGCCGAACAGCCGAACCTGGCGAACGGCGCGAGCCCCGACCGCACCGACCAGACGCCGGTGACGCAGCCGACCACGAAGCCGGTCGAGCCGGAGACCGCACCCCAACCGGCCCCCGCGGCCCCCGGCAACGTCGTGCTGGCCGTGCGCGACGTCAGCAGCCGCGAAAGCGTGGCCGCGTTCCGCTGGCGCTTCCGTAGCGGCACCGCCGACGAGAAGGGTGAAGGCACCGAAGGCCGCGCCGAGATCCTGCTGCCGACCGGCAACGCCGGCACGCTGCTGGTCGAAGCCGAAGGCTACGAGCCGCTGTCGCGCGCCGACTTCACGCCGCCGGCACCGCCGTCGCCGGCGACCACGCTGGACCTGTTCCTGGTGCCCGCCGCGCGCGATGCCGGCATCACGCTGCACGTGCACGACGTGGCGCTGCAGCCGATCCCGAACCTGCGCGTCGATGCGTTCGCGCTGACGCCGCAGAACCGCGATGGCGCCTGGTGGCTGACGCCGACGCTGTGGGCCCGCCGCAACAGCTCGGCGAACGGCGCCTACCAGCTGCCGGCGCTGGCGCCCGGTGAGTACGGCATCCGCTGCGTGGCGGTCGACGAAGCCGGCGAACTGCTGCCGCTGCTGCCGTTCCAGCGCACCTACTCGCTGTCGGGCACCAACGGCTTCCTCGAGGACGTGCCGCTCGAACCGGGTGCGCTGTTCGCGCTGGAACTGCTCGACAGCAACAACCAGCCGTACGACCCGGCGAAGTTCGGCACCGCGACGCTGGCGCTGCGCTTCCCTGGCGGCCCGACCGTGCAACGCAAGTGGATCGTGCGGCACGAACAGGCGGAAGCGGGCGCAATCGACGTGCTGCCCGGCATCGGCGTGGCGACGCTCGCCGAAGCGATCCCGGGCGGGCAGTACCAGCTCGAAGTGTTCGTCAACGGCGACCCGCGCGTGCAGAAGCAGCTGCTGCTGCGGCAGGGCACCAAGAACGTCGAACGCGTACTGGTGCCGTGAGAGTCGCGCATCAGCCGTCGCGGAAGCCACCGCTGCGGCGCATCTCCCCTTCCATGCCCACCGCCCCCATGCCGTAGGCGGCCATCAGCAAGCCGGGCATCGCGAACGGTTGCTGCAGCACGACCTCGCCCATCACGAGGACCCAGCCCAGCGCCCCGCACAGCGCGTAGACGAAGCGATCCCCGCGGAACATCTCGGCCAGCCCGGCGGCCATGGCGCCCGCCGCCGCCATCGTCGGCACGAGGAAGAGGTTGCCGAGCAGCAGCGATTGCAGGATGCCGAGCAGGCCCATCACCAGGGCCCCGTGGCCGAGCGCGCGCAGCATGCGGCGCTGCCAGCGCTGGCCTTCGTGCGCGAACCGCTCCCGCTCTTCCCACCAGCGTTGCCGCAACCGCTCCTGCTCCCGCGCGGGCAGTTCCTTGAACCAGGGCTCGAGCTCCCGCGCATCCAAATTGGAGGCGCGCTCGTCGATCGCGACCACCGCCGCGGGCCCGGTAGCCGTGATCACCGCCTCCGCCAAGGCGGCGGTCTTCGGCTCCCTCGCCCGCTTCTCCCGCACCCGCCGCTGCTTCTGCAGCGAATGCGCGACCCAGCTCGCTGCGGGCTGGCTGACCGCGAGCTTCTGCTGCAGGTCCTGCAGCGCGCGCTCGGCGGCCGGGTCGACGGCAGCCGGCGCCGGATTTGCCGGCAGCGGAGCTGGCGGTGCCGCCACCGCCGGCGACGGAGCCGCCGGTGCCACCGGGCGCTTGCCGAGCACGACGAACTCGCCCGGGTTTGCGCACAGCTGCTCCTTCGGCAGCGGTTCCCAATCCGCATCGGACATGCGGCGCTGTTTCGACGCGCACCCGCATGCAGCTGCTGCCCGATGCCTGCGAACGGTGCCAATGGCCGCTTGTCGCGGCGCCGCCGCGGGCCGATCCTGCTCGCAATGATCCGCCGCCAGCTGGCCCTCCTCGCAACCGCATGGCTCGGCAGCTGCGCGTTCCACACCACCGCCACGCAGTGGCACGGCCTCACGGCCACCGACGGCAAGCCGATCTTCGTCAAGGGCACGACCAACGTCGGCATGAACGTGTTCATCCTGATCCCGCTGTTCGGCAACGTGACGATCGACACGATGCTCGAGGAGACCGCGTTCGAGATCGCGAAGTCGGGCAGCGACGGCATCCGCGTGATCCAGACCAACGCCGAGGTCTACTGGTACGGTTTCCCGCCGTTCACGTGGGTCATCACGCCGGTGGTCACCAACGTCGCCATCGAATACCACCCGTCGCAGGCCGAGCTGGACGAACGGCTCGGGCCGCCGCCGGAGGACGTGGCGAACCCACCCACCAACGAGGCCCCGGACCGCTGAGCCATGCGCTTCCTGCCCGAACCCCGCGACCGCGGCCCGCGCGACGACCGCGACTCGCCGTTCACGACGTTGCTGTTCGTCAGCGCCGGCATCGCCGCGTTCGCCGCGACGAGGCCTTGGACGCGCGTGCAGTTCGAACGGCTGTTCGGCGAACACCTGGGCCCGCCCGGTTGGCAATCGACCGCCGGCTTCACGTGCCTGTGCACGAGCGCACTGGTCGCGGTGATGGCGCTGGCCGAGTCGAACACGCGCTCGGCGCGCGCCGCGGTTCGCCCAGCGAGCCTGCTGCTGTGCAGCCTCGCCAGCGCCGTGCTGCTGTGGCGCTGGGCGAGCGGGCCGGGTTGGCTGCGCGGCGTCAGCGCCTGCTGGACGTGGGCGTTCTGGCTCGGCCTCGTGGCCGTGCCAGCACTGCTCGCGGCGTGCGCGCTGCGCGTGCGCGCGCAGCGCTACAGCTCGTCGGGACCGCCGACGTAGCCGAGGAACGCCGAGGCGACCACGACGTACGGGCTCGCCAGGTAGACATCCCCCGGGCCCGAGCGGCCGGGGAAGTTGCGGTTGATCGCCGACACCGTGACCTCGTCCTTGGTGAACGAGACGCCAGGGCCCGCCTTGATGCAGGCGCCGCAGCTCGGATCGATCAGCTCGATGCCAGCCCCTTCGAACAGCTGCACGTAGCCCATCTTCTCGGCGTAGTCGCGGATGCGCTGGCTGCCGAACTGGATGTAGGTCTTGCACGCCAGCGTGCGGCCCTTGCCGACCGCCTTGCGCACGACCTCGGCGTACATGTCCATGTCCGCCTTCTTGCCGCCGGTGCACGAGCCGCCGTAGGCGATGTTGCACTTGGCCTTGCCCTTCTCACGCAGCGACTTCAGCGTCACACCGTTGCGCGGATCGCCGGGCGTCGCGACGGTCATCTCGACCGCGCCGAGATCGATGTCGAACGTCTTGCAGTACGACGCACCCGCGTCGGCCTTGACGATCTGCGCCTGCAGCTTCTTGCGGTCGGTGCCGCGCTGGTTGGCGATGTAGTCGACGATGACGTCGTCGGCTTCGATGATGCCGGTGAAGCCACCGGCTTCGACCGCCATGTTGGTCAGCGTCGCGCGTTCGTCGAGGCCCATCGCCATCGTGCCCGGGCCGCCGAACTCGAGCACCTTGCCGATGCCAGCACCGGTCTTGAAGAACTCGTCGCTGAGCAGATGCAGCATGACATCCTTGGCGCAGACGCCCGGACGCATGCTGCCGCGCAGGTTCACGCGCACCGACTCCGGCACCTTGACGCGCACGTCCTTGGTGAACCAGCTGTTCGCCATGTCGGTCGAGCCGACGCCGAACGCGAAGCAGCCGATCGCGCCCGCCATGCAGGTGTGGCTGTCGGTGCCGGTGACGAGCTGCCCCGGCTCGGCGATGTCCTCGATGACGATGTTGTGGCAGATGCCTTCGCTGCCGACCAGGGCACCACCGCGGTGCACTTCGCCGTACAGCTTGACGCCCTGCTTCTTCGTGAACGCTTCCTGCACGGTGGCGAGCGACGCGGCCTGTTCCTTCAGCCCCATCTTCACGTGCGCCTCCGGCATGATCCGGTCGAGGAACGTCAGGTGGTCGCGGAACGCGAACACCGACTGCGGGTCGGTGATCTTCGCGTCGGCGCCGAGGCCCATGCGGAACAGCGCCTCCGCCATCGGCGTCACGTATTCATGGCTGAAGCGCACGTCGGTGCGCACGAACAGCGCGTCGCCGGGCTGCACGGCCGGGATGCCGGTGCGGCCGGTCTTGGCGTCGGCGATCGCGCGCTGCGCGATGATCTTCTCGCACAACGTCATCGGCCGCGCCTTCGTCGTCACCGCGGGCGGCACCGTCTTGCCAGCGAGCCGCGCCTGGTTGTAGGCGAACAGGCCGCCGTGGCGGACGATCTCGGCGGCGATCGGGTCGAGGCCCTTGGTGAACTCCTCGATCGGGATCGCTTCGCCGCGCTCGATGCGATCGAGCAGCGTGAAGTCGGTCGAAGTCAGCAGGCCGATGTTCTGGCAGTTCTGGCCGTAGATCTTCTCGATGTTCTTGGCGACGACGAGCCGGATGCCCGCCTTCAGCTCGCTGTACGGCGCGGTCTCGCGCGAGCTGCCGCAGCCCTTGGAGACACCGCTGACGATCACCGAGAAGCCACCGTTCTTGATGGCGTCCTGCTTGATGTTGCCGCCGCGCAGCCCGACCAGGCAGTAGCGCGCCAGCGTCTCGTCGTAGTAGTAGCAGACCCAGCCTGGGGTCAGCTCATCGGTCGAGATGTTGTCGACCAGCTTGCGGGCCGGGTCGTTCTTCAGGCGATCGTGGCCGTACAGCTGCGCCTTGAGCTGCTCCTGGTCCTCGCTGAGGTAGAGCACGCGGCCATCGAACTTGAGCGTCGGGGGCAACATCAGGGCCTCACACCTTCTCCAGGATCATCGCGATGCCCTGGCCGCCGCCGATGCAGGCGGACGCACAGCCGAGCGACTTGCCCGATTGCTCCATCTCGCGCACGAGCGTGAGCAACAGGCGCGTGCCGGTGGCACCGAGCGGGTGGCCGAGCGCGATCGCGCCGCCGTTGACGTTGCACTTGTTGCGGTCGAGGTGCAGTTCCTTCTCGCAACCGAGGTACTGCGCCGAGAACGCTTCGTTGATCTCGATCAGGTCGAGGTCCGCGACCTTCAGGCCGGCCTTGTTGCACGCGCGCTGGATCGCCGGCACCGGGCCGATGCCCATGATCTCCGGCGGCACACCGGCGAGGCCCCACGAGCGGATGCGCGCCTTCGGCGACAGGCCGAGTTCCTTCGCGCGCTGTGCCGTCGTGACGACCAGCATCGCGGCGCCGTCGACGATGCCCGACGCGTTGCCGGCGGTCACCGTGCCGTCCTTGCCGAACGCCGCACGCAGGCCCGCCAGCGCTTCCAGCGTCGTCTCCGGCTTGATGTGGTCGTCCTTGTCGACGACGACCTCCTTCTTGCCGACCATGATCGTCAGCGGCGCGATCTCGGCAGCGAACTTGCCGGCCTTCACCGCCGCGGCGCCGAGCTGGTGGCTGCGCAGCGCGTACTCGTCCTGCTCCTGGCGCGAGATGCCGACCTGCTTCGCGACGTTCTCGGCGGTCTGCGCCATGAAGAACTTGCAGAACGGGTCGTAGAGGGCTGCGAACAGCAGGTCCTCGATCTTCTGCTCCTGGCCGAAGCGGAACCCTTCGCGCGCGCCGCGGATCACGTGCGGCACCTGGCTCATGTTCTCCATGCCGCCAGCGAGGCACAGCTGCGACTCGCCGGCGAGGATGCTGTGCGCGGCCGACACGACCGACTGGATGCCGGAGCCGCACAGGCGGTTCACGGTCAACGCCGGCTTGTCGATCGGCACGCCAGCCTTGAGTGCTACGTGGCGGGCGCCGTAGATGGCGTCGCTGCTGCTCTGCGCGGCGTTGCCGACGAAGGTCTCGTCGACCTGCTCGGGCTTGACGCCGCAGCGCTGCATGGCCGCCTTGGCCGCGTGCGCGGCGAGGTCGATGGCCGTGATGTCCTTGAACTTGCCGAAGCCGGGCGTGCCGGAGTATTCCGCCATGGCGGTGCGCGCACCGCCGACGATCACCAGTTCTGGTCGCATCCGGAGAGCATCGAGAAACGCCATGGCGTCCGCAAGTTCGGCCTTCCCGCGGCGGCAACGGACCGTGCGCGCTGGCGGCACCGACGTCGTTCCGTAACATGCCGCGTCATGCGATCCCTGCTGCGTGCGTTCACGGTGTGCGTGCTGTCCTTCGTCGCCACGGCCTGCGCCGACCTCAACATCTACAGCGACGAGGAACTCGACACGCTGAGCCTGCAGGCCTACCAGGAGGCGTCGAAGGAGCACCAGGAGATCACCTCCGGCAAGGACTACGAGATGATCCAACGCATCGCCGGCAAGATCGCGCTGGCGTCGGAAGAGAACTTCCCGTGGCAGGCGAAGCTGCTGAAGGCCGACGACACGGTCAACGCGTTCTGCCTGCCGAACGGCCGCATCGCGGTCTACACGGGCCTGCTGAAGGTCGCGACCACCGAGGACGAGGTCGCCGCAGTGATGGGCCACGAGGTCGCGCACGCGACGAAGCGCCACGGCGGCAAGCGCATGACGCAGGGCACGCTGGCCAACGGCGTGATGGCGGCGGTCGACGCCGGACTCGGCATGACCGACTGGAGCCCGGAGATGAAGGGCTACACGATGGCGGCCCTCGGTGCGGGCAGCAACGTGCTGGTGATCCTGCCGTTCAGCCGCGACCACGAGAGCGAGGCCGACGTCGAAGGCCTGCGCTTCGCGATCCGCGCCGGCTACGACCCGAACGCGGCGCCGGCGCTGTGGGACAAGATGGCGAAGCTCGACACCGGCGGCACGCCGGGTTGGCTCAGCACGCACCCGAAGTCCGAGGATCGCGCGAAGGCGCTGCGCGAGATGATTCCGCAGTTGGTCGAGCAGGAGAAGGGCTGGCAGCCGAAGCCGAAGGCCGCCCCTGCGGCGGCTCCGGCGACGACTCCAGCACCCGCCGCGAAGCCGCCGGCTGCCGCGCCGGCGAAGGCCGCGCCCGCGAACAACGCGAAGAAGTGAGCGCGTGAGGCGCGCTCAGGGCGAGCGCGCGAGTTGACGCTGCGCGTATTGCGCGGCCGGCAGTGCAGGCGCCGCGCCGCCGTTCGCTTCAGGTCACCTTGCGCACGTACTCCGACTTCAGCTGCATCGCGCCGAAGCCGTCGATCTTGCCGTCGATGTCGTGGTCGCCATCGATCAGCCGGATGTTGCGCACCTTGGTGCCGACCTTCAGCGTGCCCGACGCACTAAGCACCTTCAGGTCCGCGAGGATCGCGGCGGTGTCGCCGTGCGGCAGCACATTGCCGTTGGCCTGGAAACGCGACAGGCCAGCGATCGCGACGCGATGCTGGCCTGTGACGGCTGCGGCGGACTGGCGCGACTCAGCGCTCGTCGACCTTCTTGTACGAGCGCGGCGTGGCGCCGGTGAAGATCTGCCGCGGGCGCGTGATGCGCGCTTCCGGGTCGGCCTGGTACTCGAGCCACTGCGCGACCCAGCCCGGCATGCGGCCGATCGCGAAGAACACGGTGAACATGTCCACCGGGATGCCGAGCGCCTTGTAGATGATGCCCGAGTAGAAGTCGACGTTCGGGTACAGCTTGCGGTCGATGAAGTAGCTGTCGGACAGCGCGATCTGCTCGAGCTCCAGCGCGATGTCGAGCAGCGGGTCCTTGCGGCCGAGCTGCGCCAGCACGTCGTAGCACGCCTGCTTCAGGATCAGCGCGCGCGGGTCGTAGTTCTTGTAGACGCGGTGGCCGAAACCCATCAGCCGCACGCCGCTGTCCTTCTTCTTGGCGAGCTCCATGAACTCGCGCGCGGTGCGCTTGCCGTCGCGGATCGACATCAGCATCTCGATGACCGCCTGGTTGGCGCCGCCGTGCAGCGGGCCCCACAGCGCCGAGATACCGGCCGACACCGACGCGAACAGATTGGCGCCGGAGCTGCCGACCGTGCGCACCGTCGACGTCGAGCAGTTCTGCTCGTGG
>CAMAUH010000051.1 GCA_945861365.1 Candidatus Kuenenia stuttgartensis | reverse complement strand
CGGTCACTGCGGCGCCCGTGCCACGCATCCGCGCGATCCTGTCGCGCGGCATCACCGCGGCCGAAGGCATGCGCGGCCTCGATCGCGCGCTCGCCAGTGGTGCTTCGCAGGTCGTCGTCGCTTCGCTCGATCTCGCGCGCACGGCGGCGTGGCTGTCGCTGCCGCCCGAGAAGCCGCGCGCTGCGGCCGCGGCGACCGCGTCGGCGCCAGCGGCGACCGGCGCGCCCGACGAGCCGCGCGACGACGCCGAGCGCAAGCTGGCACTCGCGTGGAAGGAACTGCTCGGCGTCGAGCGACCTGGCCTCGACCAGGACTTCTTCGAACTCGGCGGCCACTCGCTGCTGGCGGTGCGCCTGTTCGCGCGCGTGCACAAGGAGTTCGGCCTCGACCTCGAACTGGCGACGCTGCTCGGTGCCGGCACCGTGCGCAAGCTCGCCGCGGTCGTGCGCGCCGAACTGAAGCTGCCGGAGCCCGGCAGCGAACCGGTGCGTTCGGTCGCGCTGCGCAAGGGCCAGCACGTCGTGCCGATCCAGACCGAAGGGTCGCGGCCGAAGCTGTTCCTGGTGCACGGTGCCGGTGGCAACGTGCTCGGCTTCCGCGACCTCGCGCACTACTTCGGCAAGGACCAGCCGGTGTTCGGCCTGCAGGCGCGCGGCGTCGACGGCAAGCAGCCGCCGTACACGACGATCGCCGAGATGGCCGACGCCTACCTCGCCGAACTGCGCGAAGTGCAGCCGCACGGCCCGTACTTCCTCGGCGGCTACAGCGGCGGCGGCTGCGTCGCCTACGAGATGGCGCAGCGGCTGCGCGCGCTCGGCGAGCCGGTCGCGTTCATCGGCATGATCGACTCGCCGTGTCCGCAGATGCCGCAGCGCGGCAAGGTCGCGCGCACGCTGGTGCACATCGGCAAGCTGGTGCAGAGCGGGCCGATGTATCCGCTGCGCATCCTGCAGATGAAGGTGCAGCGCCGCAACGCGCAGCGCGACGCCGATCGCGCGCGCGAGCAGGGTGGCACGCTGGCGCAGGAGCAGCGCGGCTTCCAGGTGCAGTTCGCGTTCGAGCACGCGTTCCGCAGCCACCAGGTGCGGGCCTACGACGGGCCGGTGTGGCTGTTCCGCGCCGAGCAGCAGGACTACGGCACCCGCTACGTCGTCACCGAGGACCTGGGCTGGGCGCCGTTCGTGCGCGACCTGCACGTCACCGCCTGCCCCGGCAACCACTTCACGATGTGCACCGAGCCCAACGTGCAGCTGCTGTGCAAGGCGATGATGGCGGCCGTCGACGGCGCCATCGCCGCGGCGAAGTGACGCGGTAGCAACCGCGTCACCGCCGTCATTGCACGATGCCGGCGACCGGCGGGTGGGTCAGTTCGTCGGCGCGCCGCGCTCGAGGCACCTGGCGAACGTGGCGTGGTCGACGTTGGCGCCGCACACCACGATCCCGATGCGTTGCCCGGCGAGCCGCTCGCGCAGCTGCAGCATCGCCGCCGTCGTCGCTGCACCGGCCGGCTCCACCGCCAGCTTGGCATCGGCGAACAGCAGCCACATCGCGCGGCAGAGCGCGTCGTCGTCGACCATGACCAGCTCGTCGACGAAGCGCCGGCACAGCGCGAACGACATCGGCATCGCCATCGGCGCGCCGAGGCTGTCGGCGATCGTCGCGACCTTGTCGATGCGCTGCGGGCTGCCCGCCGCGAAGCTGCGGTGCATCGAGTCGGCGCCGGCGGGCTCGACGCCGAAGACCCGGCAGCGCGGCTGCAGCTGCTTCACCGCACTGGCGATGCCGGCGGCGAGGCCGCCGCCGCCGATCGCGACGAACAGCGCGTCGAGCTGGCCCGACTGCTGCAGCAGCTCGAGGCCGAGCGTGGCGGCGCCGAGCGTCATCGGCTCGCCTTCGAACGGGTGCACGAAGTGGCGGCCTTCCTGTTCCTGGATGCGCTGCACCTCGGTGAATGCCGCCGCGATGTCGTCGGCGAGCACGATGTCGGCCCCGAGCGCCTTGCAGGCCTCGATGCGCGCCGGGTTGGCGGTCTTCGGCATCACGACCTTGGCGTGCGCGCCGAGCGCCTTCGCCGCGTGCGCGACTGCCATCGCGTGATTGCCACCGCTGACCGCGGTGACGCCGCGCGCCCGCTGCTCCGCGTCGAGGCCCTGCAGCGCCAGCAGGGCGCCGCGCACCTTGAACGAGCCGGTGTGCTGCAGCAGTTCGAGCTTCAGCTGCACGGTCGAGCCGGTCGGCTTCGCCGCGTCGATGCGGTGGCCCTGCCACTGCCACAGCGGCGTGTGGCGCACGTGGTGCAGCAGCTGCGTGCGCGCGCGCTGGATGTCGGCCAGCGATGGCGGCGTGATGTCGGCGACGGTGGGGTGCATGGGGATCACCAGCGATGGAACGCGGGGTGGCCTTCCTTGACGGCGACGAACAGGCCGTCGCAGGTGGCGCACACCTTGCCGCCGGCCTCCAGCGTGCCGGTGACGCGCGCGCGGTCCGGGCCCGACTCGACGACCTTGGCGCGCAGCAGCACGGGCCCGTTGGTCGGCGTCGGCCGGCGCAGCTTGATCGCGTACTCGGCCGTCACCGTGCACGGCGGGGCCGCAGCGCCCATCTGCTGCATCAGGTGCCACGCGGCGGTCCAGTTGCAGTGGCAGTCGAGCAGCGCGCCGACGATGCCGCCGTTCAGCATGCCGGGGAACGCTTCGTGCATCGTGCGCGGTTGCCAGGTGCAGACGACCTCGTCGCCCTGCACGAAGCTCTCGATGCGCAGCCCGTCGCCGTTGGCGGGGCCGCAGCCGAAACAGGCACCCTTCGGCGCGTACGTCTGCTGCAGGCAGAGTGGCATCCGCGCAGCGTAGGGAACGTTCGCGACGAGGACAGTGGCGAGCTCCGCGCGCGCGGCGAATGATGCGGCGATGGCCTCGACCCGTCGTTCGTTCCTCGCCGCCGCCGCGACTTCTGCCGGGGCGCTCGGTCTCTCTTCGTGTGCGACGCCGCGCCGGCGGCGGCCGGTGCGCGATCCCGGCGCGCCGGCGCGCCTGATGGTCATCGGCGTCGGTGGTCGCGGCGCCGACAACCTCGCCGGCGTCGCCAAGGAACGCATCACGATCCTGTGCGACGTCGATCGCAACCACCTCGACGCCGCGGCGCAGAAGTTCCCCGACGCGAAGCTGGTCAGCGACTACCGCACGATCCTGACCGATCCGGTGGCCTGCGCCGAACTCGACGGGGTCGTCGTCAGCACGCCGGACCACACCCACTACCTGCCGACGATGTTGGCGCTGCAGCAAGGCCTCGACGTGTACTGCGAGAAGCCGCTGACGCAGACGATCGCGCAGGCGCGCCGGCTGCTGGTCGCCGCGCGCGACAACGACTGCATCACGCAGATGGGCATCCAGATCCACGCCAACGCCAACTACCGCCGCGTCGTCGAAGCGATCCAGGCGGGTGCGGTCGGCGCGGTCCGCGAAGTGATCGTGTTCGTCAACGGCACCGCGTGGTCGGCGAACGAACTGCCGCCGAGCAAGGACGCGCCGGCGCACGTCGCGTGGGACGCGTGGCTCGGGCCGAGTGCTGTACGGCCATACTCCGAGGGCTACCACCCGATGGGCTGGCGCCGCTACTGGGCGTTCGGCGGCGGCACGACCGCCGACATGGGCTGCCACTTCATCGACCTCGCGTTCTGGGCGCTCGACCTCGATGCGCCGACGTCGCTCTTGGCGAACGGCCCCGAGCCGCTTCCCGAATGCGCGCCGGAAGGCCTGCGCTGCGAGTTCGCGTTCCCGACGCGCGGCCGGCGGCAGGCGCTGACGCTGCGCTGGCACGCGCAGAAGGACCGGCCCGAAGCCGAGCTGGCGTCGCGCGGCCTCGAGAAGTGGACCAACGGCGTGCTGTTCGTCGGCGACGACGGCTGGCTGATCAGCGACTACAGCCGCCACGAGGTCGGGCCGGAGGCGCGCAAGGCGGGCTGGAAGGCGCCGACGCCGTCGCTGCCACCGTCGCCCGGCCACTACCGCGAGTGGCTGCGCGGCTGCGCACTGCGCACGCAGCCGTCGTGCTCGTTCGAGTACGGCGTGCCGCTGACCGAGACGGTGCTGCTGGCGAACGTCGCGTTCCGCGCCGCGCGCGGCAAGCGGATCGCGTGGGACGCCGCGGCGATGCGCACCGACGATGCCGCGGCCAACGCGCTGCTCGACCTGCCGGCGCGCGACGGCTTCAGCGCGTGAGGCTCAGCCGAGCTTGCGCGCGATGGCGCTGCCGATGTCGACCAGCAGCTGCTGCTCCGCGGTGGTGAAGTCGTAGGCGACGGGCTTGGCGATGCCGAACACGCCGGCCAGGCGTTCGCCATCGAGCATCGGTGCCGCCAGCGAGCCCTCCATCTGCGTCATCTTCGCGCCGGGCCGCACCACACCGCTGCTGTCGGTCTGCAGGTTGCACACCTGCACCGGCTGCCGCCGTTCCGCCGCGATGCCGGCCATTCCCTTGCCGATCGGGATCACCTGCACCTTGTCGAGCACGAACGGCGGCAGGCCGCGCTGCGCCGCGAGATGCAGCATGCCGTCGTCCTTCTGCAGCAGGTGCACGGTGCCGACCGGGCAATCGAAGTGGGTGACCACTGCTTCGAGAACGCGCGGCCACGGGATCGGGTGGGTGGCGAGCAGCGACTGCACGTTCGCCAGCAGCGGATGGGGAGCGCTCATCGGCGCATGCTAGCGAACCCGTTCGCCGGCCGTCAGCGACGCAGCGCCGCGACGACGCGCGCGACGTGCTCGGCATCGGTCGCGCGCAGCGCGAACTCGTCGACCGGCGCGGTCGCGCCCATCGGCACGTCCGCGCGCCGGAACGTCATGCCGCTCTGCTGCCACGCCGTCGCCGACAGGTGCACTTCGCGCACGCCGGTCGCGGCGACCAGTTCGCGCACGTTGGTGTCGCGCACGCCGGCACCGGCCATCACCGACAGCCCCGGCCGCGCCGCGCGCACGCAGGCGGCGATCGCCGCAGCACCGGCCACCGCATCCCGGGCCTGGCCGGAGGTCAGCACGCGCGCGACGCCCAGTTCGTGCAGCGTGGCCAGCGCCGCCAGCGGTTCGGCGGCGACGTCGAAGGCGCGATGGAACGTGACCGGCAGCGGGGCTGCGGCGGCGAGCAGCTCGCCCAGGCGCTCGCGGTCGACATGGCCGTTCGCCAGTAGCACGCCGGTGACGATGCCGGCGGCGCCGGCGCTACGCAGGTGGCCGATGTCGCGCAGCATCGTCGCGAACTCGGCGCGGTCGTAGAGGAAGTCGCCTGGCCGCGGCCGCACCATCGCGACGATCGGGATCCGCACGCTGTCGCGCACCGTGTCGAGCAGGCCGAGGCTCGGCGTCAGGCCGCCGGCGGCGAGGTCCTGGCACAGTTCGATGCGATCGGCGCCGCCGCGGGCCGCCGCCCCGCCGCCGGTTGCGGAATCGACCGCGACTTCGACGATCACCGGCAACGATGCATTGGCGGGCCCTGGCACGCGCCATATGGTGCTTCGATGCGCGCGCAATTGCTTCACCTTTCCGGCCCGCTGCGTGGGCGGACGGTGACGTACGAGACCACCGTCCGGGTCGGTCGCGCGCACGACAACGAAGCCGTGCTGGCCGACGATCTGGTCGCCGAGCACCACGCGCAGATCGACTTCGTGCAGGACGAGTGCCAGTTCCACCTGCGGCGCATCGGCGGCCAGGTGTTCGTGAACGGCAACGAGGTCGAGGAAGTGATCCTGCAGGACGGCGACCAGCTCGAGTTCGGGCAGGGTGGTCCGCGCGCGCGCTTCCGCATCTACGTGCCGATCGGTGCGGTCTGCAAGCCGGTGCATCGCATGCTCGCCGACGCGCGCGATGTCGCGCGCGCCAGCGGCAGCGCCGCGGCGACGCACACGCTGTGGCGCGACCTGTTCACGCAGGCGACGTTGACGCTGAAGGTCGGGTTCCCCGTGTTGCTGCTCGTGCTGGCCGGCCTGTCGGGTTGGTTGGGCGGGTTCGTCGGCGGCCGACCGCTGACCGAGCAGCTGGCGACTCGAGACGAGCTCGAGGCGCTGCGCCGGCAACAGGCCGAGCAGGCGCGGCAGGTGCCGCCGGTCGATGCGGTGACGCAAGGCGAACTCGAAGCGCTGCGGGCAGCCCAGAAGGAACAGCAGGAGAAGCTGGCGACGATGGCGCGGCGTTCGACGACGGTGCGGCGCGTGCAGAAGGAGCTGGCGAAGGGCGTGTGCCTGCTGCACGGCGCGTTCCGCCTGCGATTGACCGACGGCACCTGGTTCGAGACCGAAGGCGAGCCGTGGGAGGTCGAGTACACCGGCTCCGGCTTCCTCGCGACCGCCGCCGGGCACGTGATCACCAACCGCCACGTGATCGCGCCGTGGCTCGAGATCGAACCGGTCGTCAAGCTGATCGAGCGCGGTGCCAAGCCGGAGTTCCGCTTCCTGACCGCGACGTTCCCGGGGCGCTCGCCGATCGCCGTGCCGGTCGAGTCGATCCGCAGGCGCGACGACGACCGCGACGTCGCGGTGGTGCAGTTGCCGGCCGACCAGCTCGAGAGCGTGCCGGTGCTGCCGCTGCATCTGGGGCCGTTGGACGGCGACGACCAGACCGCGATCGTCGTCGGCTACCCGACCGGCCTCGCCGCCATGCTGGCGCGCGCCGACAGCGAGATCGTCACCAAGCTGCAGGCACAGGGGGCGACGATGTCCGACGCGATCGCCGAACTGGCGAAGAACGGGCAGATCAACCCGACCATCACGCAAGGCGTCATCAGCAACGTGCAGGAGCGCGTCATCACCTACGACGCGTCGACGACCCACGGTGGTTCGGGTGGTCCGGTGCTCGGCGGCGATGGTGAGGTCATCGCGGTCAACTTCGCGATCGTGCGCGACTTCGCCGGCAGCAATCTCGGCGTGCCGATCCGCTTCGCCGTGGAACTGCTGCCGAAGTGACCCGGTGGTGGTCCGCGAGATTGCGCTGCGCATCGGTGTGACGATCTGCGACACTCCCGCCCCGCGGCCGGTGGCCGCCAAACGCTCCCCCAGGGCCATTCGCACATGGAAGGCGCCGTACCCGGGCGACAGCCGAACTCGTCGAGCACGCCGTCACGCGGTGGGCTAGGGCCGCGCGGCAAGGGCCTGTTCGGCCGCCTGTTCGAGGGCATGCGCAGTGCCCCGACCAGCAAGCAGGAAGCGACGACGATCGCGATCGCCAGCGGCAAGGGCGGCACCGGCAAGTCGTTCCTCGCCACGTCGCTGGCGGTGCTGCTGCATCGCTCGCAACGGCGCACGGTGCTGGTCGACTGCGACTTCGGCCTCGCCTGCGACCACCTGCTGCTCGGCGTCAGGCCGACGCTGACGTTGCAGCAGCTGCTGGCGCACCAGGCCACGCTGGATCAGGTGCTGGTGACGTCGCCGTGCGGTCCGCGCCTGCTGCCGGGCGCGTCCGGGGTGCGGCGCATGGCCACGCCGACCGACAAGGAACTGCTCGCGTTCGCGCAGGAGCTGGCCACGCTCGCCGCGCGCGAGGAAGTGCTGCTGCTCGACCTCGGGGCCGGCATCGCGCCGGCGACGGTGCTGACGATGCTCGCCGCCGACTGGATCGTGCTGGTGACGCAGCCGGAGATCGCGGCACTCGTCGATGCCTACGCGATCGTCAAGTGCACGGCGCAGCTGAACGAGCACGCGAAGTTCCTGGTCGTCGTCAACCGCGTCGGCACGCCCGGTCGCGGCGAGCTGGCGTTCCAGCGGCTGACCGAGGTCGCGCGCGCGCACGTCGGGGTGCAGCTGCACTACCTCGGCGAGATCCCCGACGACGACGCGGTGATGCAGCAGCGGCTCGGCCAGTTGCCGCTGGTCGCTACCGACCCTGCGGCGCCGACGTCGCGCGCACTGCTGGCGCTGGTCGAACGCATGCAGCAGCTGTGCGGCGGCCTGCGGCAGCGCGAGGTGGCGGGCGATCTGGGCATCTCGGCGCGCTTCCGGCAGCACCGCCTGTTCTTGTGAGCCGGCGCTCTGCTTCGCGTCAATCGCAGACGCGGTTGCGGCCGGCGGCCTTGGCGCGGTACAGCGCCTCGTCGGCGTGGCGCGTCAGCTGCTCCATCAGCGACCCGTTGTCCGGGTAGACCGCGAAGCCGATCGAGATCGTCGGCGTGACGACGATGGCATCCTTGCGGATCGGTTCGCCACCGACGCAGGCGCGCAGCTTCTCGCCGAGCTCCAGCGTCTGGGCGCGGTCGTTGTTCGGCACGAACGCCGAGAACTCGTCGCCGCCGAAGCGGCTGACCACGCCGTTCGCCGCGTGCACGATGTTGCCGAGGCGCTTGCCGACGGTGGCGATCGTGTGCGCGCCGACGAGGTGGCCGTGCGTGTCGTTGATCTTCTTCAGGCCGTCCATGTCCATCATGAACACGGCCAGCGGCCGCTGCTGCCGCGTCGACAGCATCAGCGCTTCCTGGAACCGGGTCTGGAACACGCGCTGCACCGGCAGGCCGGTCAGGTCGTCGATGTTCATCAGGTGGTCGACCGCCTGATGGAACTCCTCTTCGAGCTCGTCGTGGAACGTGAACTTCAGCACCGTCTCGCCGACCAGCAGGCGGTCGCCGTCGTGCAGCGCCTGCGTCGCCACGCGCTGCGTGCCGATCACGGTGCCGTTGGTCGAGCCGAGGTCGACGACCTGCCAGGCGGCGGCGTCGGGGCCGCGTTCGAAGCGGCAGTGCATGCTCGAGATCTGCGCGTCCCCGGGCACCACCAGCTGCGCGCGGTCGGCGCGGCGGCCGAGCACGAGGCCGCTCTCGTTCAGCAGGTAGCGGCGGCCGACCTGGGCACCGCGCAGCACCACCAGCACGGGGAGCCGGTGCAGGCTGCCAGTGCCGGAGCGTTGGCTTGGCACGGAATAGACCGTGCGGCTGAAGTCGGTGTCGCCGTGATCGTTCATCGCGCTGACGAAGGCCGCGGATCCTACCAGCGGCTGGTTGTCGCGAAAGCGGGGCGTCGAGCGGAGTTTCAGAACGGGAACGAGACCGCGTCGGGTGGCCCGGCGGCACCGTTGCCATGCCCCGGTGCGGGCCGGCTCACTGCAGGTGTGCGGCCAGCAGACGGCGGATCTCGGGCAGGTCCGTCTCCTCGGCGATCTGCAGCGGCGTCTTGCCGTCGGCATCGGCGGTGTTCGGCGAGGCCCCGTACGCCAGCAGGCGCTGCACCAGGTGCGGGTGGTTCATGTCGACCGCGTAGTGCAGGGCGGTCTGGCCGTGTTCGTCGGCCTGGTTCGGGTCGGCGCCAGCGCCGAGCAGCAGGTCGACGACGCCGACCAGGTTGAACTGCAGCGCGTCGAGCAGCGCAGTGCGCTGTTCGGCCACGCTGCGCGTGTCGGGCTTGCAGCCGGCCGCCAGCAGCGCCGCGACGATGCGCGGCCGGTTGGTGGAGGCCGCGGTCACGATCGGTGGATCGACCTGCTCGGTGGTGTGGTCGGGCTCTGCGCCGGCGGCGAGCAGCAGCTCGACGATGCGCAGCTGGCCGAACGCGACCGCCCAGTGCAGCGGCCGGTGGTCGGCTTCGCCGATCGCGTCGACAGCGGCACCGCCGTCGAGCAGCAGTTGCACCGCGAGCGCGTCGCGCCACATCACCGCGGTGTGCAGCGGCGTGTCGCTGTTCGAGTGGCGCGAACGCACGGAGATCGGCGTGTCGGGCTGGTCCCAATCCGCAGCGATCGCGTCGAGCAGGGTGCCCAGATCGGGCCAGGCTTCAGGTTGGTTCTGGGTCATGCGTTCACCGGAGGTCGCACCGCGAGCCGCAGCAAGGCGAACGTCGCCACCGCAGCGCCGCCGAGGCATCCCGCGGCCTTGGCGAAGTCACCGAAGATCACGGCACCGATGCCGGGCAGCGTCAGCCATACCACGGCGGTGCCGAGCACCGCACACAGCAGGCTGCGGCCGAGATCGCCGTCGGGCCGCACGTCCGGCGCGAGTGCTGCGATCGGGCGCCAGCCCGGGCCGTCGGGGCGGATGCGGCGGTAGAAGGTGACGAGGTGCTCGCGCGGCTCGGGGGCGGTCAGCAGCGTCGCGACCAGCCACACGCCGAGCGAGATGCTGGCGACCAGCAGGCTGCGGTACTCGCCGAGCATGCGGTCCGCTTCGGGCAGTGCGTCCTGCCACAGCTTCACGCCGACGAACACTGCCAGCGAGCCGAACATCGCCGCCAGTTCGCTCCAGGCGTTGATGCGCCACCAGAACCAGCGCAGCAGGAACACGCCACCGACGCCGGCGCCGAGTGCGGCGAGGAACGCCCACGCGTCGTCGACCGAGATGCCGCGCGTCACCATCAGCCACGCGACGCCGCCGCCGAGCAGCAGCACGAGCCCGGACGCCCAGCGCGACGCACGCAGCAACTGGCGGTCGTCGGCCTCTGGGGCGACGAAGCGCTTGTAGAGGTCGTTCACCAGGTAGCTGGCGCCCCAGTTCATCTGCGTGCTGATCGTCGACATGAATGCCGCCGCGAACGTCACCAGCATCAGGCCGCGCAGGCCGGTTGGGGCGAGCTCGCGGATCACCTGCGGGAAGCCGATGCCTGCGTCCTTGCTCTGCAGCAGCTCCGGGTGCATCGCGAACGCGACCAGTGCGACCAGGATCCACGGCCACGGCCGCAGGCAGTAGTGCGCGAGCTGGAACAGCAGCGTCGCCTTCACCGCGTGCCGTTCGTCGCGGCACGACGCCATGCGCTGCACGATGTAGCCGCCGCCGCCAGGCTCGGCACCCGGGTACCACGTCGCCCACCATTGCGTCAGGATCAGCACCGCGAACACGCCGAAGGTCAGGTCGGTGCCCTTTGCATCGAAGTCGGGCACGAACGCCAGCGGATCGCCTTGGCCGTGGCTGGCGAACGCGGCGGTGACCTTGGTCTGCAGCGCGTCGATGCCGCCGACGTGGGCGACGGCGACCACCGCCAGCGCGACACAGCCGACCATCGCCAGCACGAACTGCACGACGTCGGTGATCGCCACACCCCACATGCCCGACAGCACCGAGTAGCCGCCGGTGATGACCAGCATCACCGCGACCAGCGCGAAGTCGATCTCCGGGCCGGCGTCGCTGCCGTGCAGCACCGTCTGCTTCAGCACCGTCGCCATCGCCTTCGTCACCCAGCCGATGATGATCGAGTTCATCACCACGGCGATGTAGAAGGCGCGGAAGCCGCGCAGCGCCGCCGCCGGGGCGCCGGCGTAGCGCTGCTCGATCAGTTCGACGTCGGTCAGCACCTCGGCGCGGCGCCACAGCTTGGCGAACACGAACACCGTCAACATCCCGCCGAACGCCCAGGCCCACCAGAACCAGTTGCCGGCGATGCCGTGCTTGCCGATCAGGCCGGTCACCGCGAGCGGCGTGTCGGCCGCGAACGTCGTCGCGACCATCGACGTGCCGGCGATCCACCACGGCAGGCTGCGGCCCGACGCGAAGTACTCGACGAAGCTCTCGCCGGCGCGGTTCTTGAACCACAGGCCGATGCCGAGCGACACGGCGAAGTAGCCGACGATGATGGCCCAGTCGATCGCGTGCAGCTGCATGGGCCGCGGATGTTGCTGCGGTGCGCGCCGCGATGCCACGCTGCAGCGGGAATCGGCGCGCCGGGCCTCGCCGTGCTTGCACGACGACCGCCGATCGCTATCGCATCGGCATGAACCTCGTCGAGGTGCACTTCGCGGCGGCTGGCAAGACGGTGTTCGTGCAGCCGGGCACCAAACTGCTCGCCGCGGCCGAACTGGCCGGCGTCGACGTGCTGACCGGCTGCACGCGCGGCATGTGCGGCACCGATGCGGCGCGGGTCGCCGCCGAACCCGCCGATGCACTGGCCCCGCCGCAGCAGCACGAGCGCGGCACCCTCGATCGCATGGGGCTGGCGGCCGATTGCCGGCTGTTGTGCTCGGCCACCGTGCAGCACGGGCGGGTCGTGGTGCTCGGCGATGCGCTGACGGGCGCGTGAGCCGGCGCGGCTTGCCCTATTTTCATCGCGTATTGTGCGAGCCTTGCGCGCAGGGCATCCTGCGGCCGTGAATTCGCGAGCCTCCGACGCACCAGCCAGCAAGCCGCGACCGGTGCGCGATGGCCTCGGGTTCTTCGGCCGATTCCTCCGCAACCCGGGGTCGGTCGGCGCGGTGCTGCCGAGCTCCCGCTACCTGTCGAAGGCGATGGTCGGTCGCCTCGACCTGCAGCCCGGCGAGCTGGTGGTGGAGTTCGGCCCCGGCACCGGCCCGGCGACCGCAGCGGTGCGCGAGGTGCTGCCGAAGCACGCGCAGTATCTGGGCATCGAACTCGATCCGCGCTTCCACCGGCTGCTGACCGAACGGTTCCCGACGATGGCCGTCCATCACGGCTCGGCGGCCGACCTGCGCACGATCCTCGCCGACCGCGGGCTGCCGCGGCCCAAGCGCATCCTGTCCGGCCTGCCGTTCGCCAGCTTCCCGGCGCCTGTGCAGGATGCCGTCATCGAGGAGATCGTCTGGGCGCTGCGCGGCAGCGACGGCGACTTCCGCACGTTCCAGTATGTGCACGCCTACGGCCTGCGTGCCGCGCGCCGCTTCCGCGCGCTGATGCGCGAGCGCTTCGATGGCTTCGAGCGCATCGGCCCGATCGTGCGCAACGTGCCGCCGGCGTTCGTGCTGCGCTACTGGGGCGCCAAGTAGCGCGCGCCGCGGCGCACGCCGCGGTCAGAACGTCGTCGTGATCGCCTGCGTCAGCACGAACGGACCGGGCACTGCGAACAGGCCGGCTCCGCACGGATCGATGACGATCGCCTGCGCCGTCAGCACCGCGTTGGTGCAAGGCAGCCCGGTGAACGACGGGATGTTGATCGACAGCCCCAGCACGCCGGCCGAGTTGATCGACATCGGGGCGCTCAGCACGGGGCCACAGGCGGCCGTGATGTTGAGGTCGAGCGACTGGTTGCTGCCGCCGCACGCCGTCGCCGGAATGGCCGGGAAGCAGCCGTTGCTGGGCCCCGGCAGCTGGCAGGTCGAGCACGGGCACAGCGTGAAGAACACCAGCACGAACGCGCCGGCCGGCACGCTCGCCGAGTAGTTCAGCGTCACGCCGCCGTTCGGGTAGCAGATCGAAGCGCACGACGTGGTGCCGGCGCCGAAGCCGTTGACGTCGAGGTCGTTGATGCCGGGCACGCCGGTGGTCTGGGCGGCGATCGACGCGGTGAGCAGCGTGGTGAGCAGGAAGGAGCGCATGGAGGACCTCGCGGTTGGCCGGCGACCGCTGTCACCGGCCGCTGGGCAGTGGTCGCGGTGCCGCCGGAGTGGCGGCGCCGCTTCACCTTCGAAGGACCACCCGTCCGCTAGCGCACGCCGTCCGGGGACTTCTCCTTGGTCGGATTCGCCGCGTAGGCCGCCGAACCGCCGCGCGGGATCGACAGCGTGCGCCAACCGGGGCCCGCGAACGTGCGCGCCAGCAACACGATCTGGC
>CAMAUH010000050.1 GCA_945861365.1 Candidatus Kuenenia stuttgartensis | reverse complement strand
GCACGCCGGCGCCCGCCACGGTCACGGTCGACGTGCCGGCCGGCGAGTGGCGCGTCGCGGTCGAGCCCGCCGACGCGGCCGTCGACGTGGTGCCGTCGCAGGTTTCTGCATCGACCCCGAGCCCGACGACCTTGGCGCTGCAGGCGCGCACAGGGGCGACTTTGCCACAGCGCGTCGACCGGGTCGTGCTGCGCCGCATCCGCTGACCACGACCGAACTAGCTGCGGCGCGAGCCCGCCGCGGAACCACGGGTTTTCCACACGGGATCGAGCGCTCGCTGCCATCGGTGGTTGCCGTTGGACCGCAACAGCTACCGCCTTCCTTCACGCAGGGGACCGTCGACAAAACCGGCCTTCTGCTGTTGGATCGCTGGTTCTTTCACCCCGCGACCCAACTCCATGCACACCCTGTCCGTCACCGGCGCACTGCGCGCCACCGTCGCTGCCGCGGCTCTCGCCGCCGCCGCTCTCGCCCAGTCGCCCCTGACCATCGGCAACGTCTTCATCGTGCGCGTCGGCGACGGTGTCGCAGCGCTGTCGAACGCCGCAACGGCGACGTTCCTCGATGAGTACACGCCGACCGGCACGCTGGTGCAGTCGATCCCGATGCCGACGACGGCAAGCGGCTTGAACCAGCCGCTGACGAACTCGGGCACCGCGACGTCGGAGGGGTTCCTCAATGTGTCGCTGAACGGCATCTACCTGACGCTGGCCGGTTACTCCGCTGCGCCGGGCCTCGCCGCAGTCGCGGGAACCACGGCCGCCTCGACGCCGCGCGTCATCGCGCGCGTCGACCTGACGGGCGCCGTCGACACCTCGACCACGATCACCGACGGCTACAACGGCGTGCCGCCGGTGCCGCCTGCCACGAGCTTCTCGAGCGGCAATCCGCGCGCGGTCGTGACCGCCGACGGCAACCAGTTCTGGACCAGCGGCACCGGCACGACGGCGAACGCCGGTGTGCGCTTCGTGCTGTTCGGCGGTTCGACTTCGGTCGGCCTCAATGCCGGCGCCCCGAGCAACACCCGCGTGGTCGGCACCTACGACAACCGCTTGTTCACGACCAGTGCGTCGACCGTCTACCAGAGCGTCTGCCAGGTGGGCGCCGGCCTGCCGACGACCACCGGCCAGAGCATCAGCGTGCTGCCGGGCCTGCCCAACGTCAGCGGTCCGTCCGCCTACGACTTCTTCTTCGCCGACCCGAACACGCTGTACATCGCCGATGACCGCGCGGTGCTCAGCAACGGCGGCATCCAGAAGTACAGCCTGATCGGCGGCACCTGGACGTTCCAGTACATCCTCGGCGGCGCGCCCTGCCGCGGCATCACCGGCCGCAAGGCGAACGGCGTCACCACGCTGTGGGCCACCACGGGCAGCGCGCTGATCTCGGTCGTCGATAGCGGCGCCGGCTCCACCCCCACCACGTTGGTCACGGCGCCGCCGAACCAGGCCCTGCGCGGCGTGCGCTACCTCGGCAAGCCGACCACCGTCACGCGCGTGGCCGGCGGCTGCGGCACCGCGGACATCTCGACCGTCGGCAATGCCGAGATCGGCACCGATGTCACCACGACGGTCCTGAACCCGACCGGCATCCCGTTCATCATCTACGGCACGAGCGTGCTCGGCTTGCCGCTGCTGCCGTGCGGCTGCACGCTGATCCCGTCGCTGGACGTCGTCAACCAGGCGAGCCAGACCACGCTGTCGCTGCCGCTCAACGTGGCGCTGATCGGCGTGCAGATCGCCACCCAGGGCATGGACTTCCTGGCGCCGCAGAGCTGCATCGGCCTGACGCTGGCGCTGACCGACGCCTACACGTTCACGATCCAGTGATCGTGGCCCGCGGCGCCGCGCGCTGATCGCAGCGAACGCAGGCGCCGCTACCCGGGCCGCGGCGGGGCGGCTACCGTGCCCGCCTCGCCGCGCTTGCGGCGCTCGATGGCCAGCACCCGCCCACGCATCAGCCCCCGGCACGTGTTCGCGCTCTGCGCGTTCCTGGTGCCCCTCGCCGTGCTGGCCGTGCTCGGCCGCAACGAGCTGCAGCGCAGCGGCGACCTGGCCAAGGCGGCGCTCGAAGGCGAAGCGCGCGAGTTCCTGGCCCGCGCCCGGCTCGCCGTCGAACAGGAACTCGACCGCAAGCTGGACGAGGCCGCCCGCAGCGTCGAGCGGGAGCTGCGCGAGGCGACGCCGGTGCGCGCCACGGCGACCCTGCGCGAACAGTTCCCGGCGCTGCGCAGCCTGCTGATGCTGGACGCCCAGCTCGACCTGACCTGGCCCTCGCTGCCGCTCAGCAACATCAACCTGCCGTTCGTGCGCGAATCGCTGCGCGGACCGGACTCGCCGGGCCACGGCATGCTGCAGGCCGCGGATCTGCTGCAGGCGACCGACCACGTTGCCGAGGCCACCGGGCTGCTGCACTACCTCGCCGACACGCTGGCGACGGCGAACCCACCCGGCAGCGACTGGCGCCCCGAGTTCGCCGAGAGCGAAATCGTCGCGCGCTTCCGCCTGGCGACCGCGATGCGGCGGCAACAGCAGCTCACGGCGGCGCGCGGCGAGTACGAACGCGTGCGCCAGCTCGCCGGCCGCTTCACGCGCGGGTTCGCCAACGAATCGACGACGTTCGGGCTGCTCGCCGAAGCGGCGATGGCCGAACTCGACGGCGCCAACGCCTGCCTGTCGCTGCTGCGCGCGATCGCCGAGAACCAGCGGGCGAGCCACGACGACGGGCTGCTCGGCGCCCTGGCACAGCGGGCCAGCGACACGATCGGCGCCGACGCCCCCGAACGCGCGGTAGCCGACCTGCTGCTGCTGGAGAACGATCTGCGCGCCGACGCGCGCGAGTTCGCCGCCAAGTACGAAGTGTTCCTGAAGGTGCTGCTGCGCCTGCGTCGCAGCCGCCAAGGCGACGCCACACCGGTGTCCGAGCGCCTGGTGGCGACGATCGGTGACGACATCCTGTTGCTGGACGTGCGCCCCGCGACCGACGACGAGCGCCGGCGCTGGCAATGTGAGCACGTCGCCCTGCACTTCGACCTCGGCAAGCTGCTGGCGCCGGTGCTGCACGCGTTCGCCGATGCCGAGGGCACGTTCCTGCTGGCCGTCGGCGACACCGAACCGGACGCCAAGGCGATCGTGCCGCCGCCCGCCCAGGTGCCGAAAGGCTTCGTACCGCCCGCGGTGGAGACCAACGACCTGGTGCTGCGCGCCTACCCGGCGGAGCCGGATCGCGTCGAGGCGGCGGCCGCGGCGGCGGAACAACAGCGCACCTTGATGCTGCTCGCGGTGTTCGTCACCGCACTCGGCGGCGTGCTGTGGTCCTGGCGCGCGGTGTCGCGCGAGTCCGAACTGGCCGCGCTGAAGATCGACCTGGTGTCGCGCGTGTCGCACGAACTGAAGACGCCGCTGGCGCTGATCCGCATGTATGGCGAGACGCTCGGCCTCGGCCGGGCGCGCGATCCGCAGCAGGCCGCCGAGTTCGGGGGCATCATCTCGCGCGAAAGCGAACGGCTGACCGCGCTGATCCAGCGCATCCTCGACTTCTCGCGCCAGCAGGCGGGCACGCTCGAGTACTCGCCGCAACCGCACGACCTCGGCGAACTGCTGCGCCGCATCGCCGCCGACTACGCGCCCCACCTCGAATCGCGCGGCGTGCTGCTGATCGACGACCTGCCGCACGGCATCCATGTGCGCTGCGACGCCAGCGGCTGCGAGAGCGCGATCGTCAACCTGCTGGAGAACGCCGCCAAGTACGGCCCCGAAGGTGCCGAGGAACACGAGGTCGACCTCGTGCTGCGCGCCAGCGACGGCGAAGCCATCGTCGAGGTGATGGACCGCGGCCGCGGCATCCCGACCGGCGAGCACGAACGCGTCTTCGCCGGCTTCCATCGCGCCTCGAACGCCGGGGAGGTGCGCGGCGCCGGCCTCGGACTCAACCTCGTCCGCCACTTCGCCCGCGCCCACGGCGGCGATGCGATCGCCCTGCCGCGCGACGGCGGTGGCACCATCGTGCGCCTGACCCTGCCACTCGCCACCGACCCCGATCCCGCCAACGCCAATCCGGATCCCGGCGCCCACGCCGGGGCACGCCCATGACGAACATTAGCGAGACCCGAATCCTCGTCATCGAAGACGAACCCGACCTGCGCGCCGGTCTGCAGCACAACCTGGAGCTCGAAGGCTTCCAGGTCGCCACCGCAGCCGATGGCCGGGAAGGCCTGCGCAAGGCCCGCGACGGCCAGGCGGCGCTGATCCTGCTCGATCTGATGCTGCCCGGCATGCCGGGGCTCGAGGTGCTGCGGCATCTGCGCGAGACCGGCCGCGAGACGCCGATCATCATCATCTCGGCGAAGGGCCAGGACCGGGACAAGGTGCAGGGCCTCGAACTCGGCGCCGACGACTACGTGACCAAGCCGTTCGGACTCAGCGAACTGCTGGCGCGCATGCGCGCGGTGCTGCGGCGCACGCAGGCCGGCGCCAAGGCCGGCGTCGGCGAACGACCCGCGACCGGCAGCGTGATGAAGTTCCCCGAGCTGGTCGTCGACTGGAAGCGCTTCTCGATCACGCGCGACGGCGCCGAGGTGCAGCTGTCGCGCTACGAAGCGGAGATCCTGCGCATGCTGATCGATCGCCGCGGCGAAGTCGTCAGCCGCCAGGACCTGCTGCGCAAGGTATGGGGCTACGTGCACCTGCCGACCACGCGCACCGTCGACAACCACATCGCCCGCCTGCGCAAGAAGCTCGAGCGCGACGTCGAGAACCCGGTGCACGTCGTGACCGTGCACGGCCTCGGCTACCGCTTCGAGTCGACGCTGCTGGAGGAGTCGTGATCCGCGGTGCGGCGATCAGCGCGATCCTGACCCTGCTGGCAACGGCGCAGGAGTCGGCGACGCCGCGCACCGGCCGGCAAGCCAGCAAGGCCATGCACGCGGCATGGCTGCGCGAAGTGATGGACGGCGACGTCGCCGGTGCCGTGCAGGCCTACGGAGCGATCGCCGCGAACGACGACGCCAACAACCCGCAGCGCTGGATCGCGGTGGCGCGGCTGCTCGAACTACAGCGCCTCGGCGTCACGGTGCCGCCGACCACGCTGGACAAGACTGCACCTGCGCCGCTGCGCCCGGCCTTCGAGGCGGCGCGGCAGCCACTACCCGTTCCAGTCGCCGAACTGCTGCGGCGCACCACCCAGGCCCCCGAGCAGGTGCGCCAGACGGTCAGCAGCGAGAGCGGACGTTTGCCGCCGCTGCGGCCCGCCACCGCCGACGCCCAGGAATGGGTCCGGGATCGCCTGCGCGCACCCAGCGGCCGCCCGCGCCCGGGTGGCCCAGGGGGCCGCAACCGGACCGACCGGGCGGGCATCGCCCGCTGGCAGGCGGCCGACATCCTGCAGCGCGAACTCGAAGGCCGGCAGGAACAAGCCGAGAGCCTGCGCAAGTACTACTTCCCCGAGTGGCGCGCCCCGGCGGTGCCTACCGATGCACAGGGAGCGATCCCGAAGGTGCACGCAGGCATCGAAGCGTGGATCGCCGACCGGGAAGTATCGCTGACCCAGCAGAACCTGCTGCGCTCGTTGCGCGAGGCCTTCGACCAGCGGGCAGCGATCGATCCGGTTGCCGCGCTGACCTTCGTGGCGCGCATGCCGCTGTACGCAGATCGGCTGCTCGGCGCGCCCGCTGGCGCAGCTTCGAGCAGCCGCTGAGCGCGTCACCTCGACGCGCAAACTGCTGCGAGCCGCCATCGGCTCGCCATTACCGGCTCACTGCATTGCCGGCACTCGCCAGCTCACTTGCCGGCAGGGACCATCTCGCCGGTCTCGGCGTCCGTGCTGGAGCGACGCTTGTCGGCCCACTCGTCGAAGTAGGTCGTGTAGATGTTCATCGGCCGGATCTCCGGACCGTGCGGGTGGATCTCGGCGAGCCAGTAGACGCCCACGCACGGGAACAGGTCGACCGCGTGCACCAGCGTGTAGACCGAGTGCTCGAAGAAGTGGTAGGTGAACGTGATCGGCAGTGCGAGCACCTCGATCATCGAGAAGCCACCCATGCCTTCGCGAACGTTCTTGGCCGACGTGTAGCCATCCGTCGCCGCGGCGTACGGGATGAACGCCGGGCAGCCCACGACCATCATCGTGTCTTCGCCCATGCGGTTGAGGGTGCCGCACGAAGTCAGCGTGGTCGCGAGCAGAGCAGAAACGGAAACGAGAACTTTGCGAGCGTTCACTTGGTTCCTCGGTCGAAGACCGCTGCGGCAGGGGCTGGAGTGCCCATCAGCCGAGCGTCGGGGGATTCGAAAGGGGCTGTCTGGCCGGGGATGCAAGCGCTCCAGCGCGTGATCTACAAGCCTGCAGCCCGAAAATCTGGCGCAGCCGACGGCGTGGCGTGCTCCGCACGACCGGGTTAGGGTGGCTGTTTCGCCGCCGCGAGCAGCAGTCCGAACTACACACGGCCGACCCGTCTGGCCGAAAGCCCCCGCACCCGCCACGCCCAACTCCAGTAGCCTCGCAGCATGCATCGCTGGATCGCCATCGGCCTGATCGGCCTCGCCACCGTGTCCGCCAGCGCGCAGCGCCAGGCGCCGACGCAGGGCGAACCCGGAACGCGCCCGGAGCGCACGTTCCGCAGCCATTCCGACCCGACCAGCCGCGACCTGTTCCGCGGCTGCGACGCCGACGGCGACGACCGCCTGGACGTGTTCGAGAGCAGCAAGGCGTTCGACAGCATGCGCGACGCCAAGGACACCGCCGGCTTCGCGCGCCTCGACCAGGATCGCGACGGCTACATCAGCTGGCCCGAGTTCGATGCGGCGTTCCGCACCGCGGTGCAGAACGGCGGCACGTTCCGGATCCGCCCCGCGCGCCGCTTCGCGACCCCGGCCCCGCAGCCGCGGCCGGCGACGCCACTGCAGCAGTTCCTGCAGTTGCACGACGGCAACCAGAGCGGCGGCCTCGACGCCGGCGAGATCGAACGGCTGCTGCGCCAAGGCAGCATCCCGGTCGGTCTTGGTGGCCAGCTGCGCGCGCTCGATCTCGACCGGTCGGGCGAAGTCGACGAAGCCGAACTGGCGCCAATGTTCGAGCTGCTGGCCGGCGCGGCCCGCAATCCGGGCGACCGGGCCGCCGCCAGCCTGTTGCCGCCGCCGTGGGGTGCCGTCGACGCCGACCGCGACAACCAGATCGACGCCGCCGAGCTGGCGCAGCTGCTGCGCGCGATCGACCCGTCGCTGGCCCGCTGGAGCGACGACCTGCTGCAGTCGCTCGACAAGGACAAGAACGGCAAGCTGAGCCCGATCGAAGTGGCCGCGGCCAAGCCGCCGGCCGCCGGCACCGCCGGCCAGTTGCTGAAGCAACTCCCGTTGCGCTAAGACGGCCGGGTGCCAAGCCCGCTGTTCCGGCTCGTTCTCTCCGTTCTCGCCGCCCTCGGCCCGCTGGTCGGCCAGGCCCTGCAGCCGCTGGAAGCCCAGGCGCTGGCGCACGCCGCCGCCGGTCGACCGATCGCCGCCGCGACCGCGATGCTCGACTGCGCGACCGCCGCCAGTGCAGTGCCCACGGCCGATGCCGCGCTGGCCGCGCGCGTCGAGGCCTGGGCCAGTGCGGCCGCCCACTACGCCGCCGGCGTCGCCGACGCGGCACTGCTGGAGCGCTTCGACGCGCTGCAGCGCAGTCCGTTCGTGCAGGCCGATCGCCTGCTCGCCGACCGCATCGCGGTCGCCACGCTGACCGCGGCCGGCACGCTGCTGCAAGCGGATGGCGAACGGCTGCGCCAGCTCGGCGTGCTGCGCGAGTTCTGGCTGATCGGCCCGTTCGCCAACGAACGCGGCGCCGGCTACCGCACCGCTCTCGGGCCCGAGCAGGGCCTCGACCTCGCCGCCGAACTGCCGGGCAAACGCCGGCCGGTGCGCTGGCGGCAATTGCCGCCGCTCGGTCCGCGGGCGGCGCTGCCACTGCAGCGGCTGGTGCACCCGCACGAACAGTCGCTCGCCTACGCGGCGGTGGCGGTGCACAGCGAACGCGCCCAGCACGTCGTGCTCGAACTCGGCAGCACCGGCAGCGTGCGCGTGTTCTGCAACGGCGCCGAGGTGTTCGCGCGCGAAGTCGAGCGCGCCTTCGCCTTCGACCAGGACGCCGTCGTGCTGCCACTCGCCGCCGGCCACAACCTGCTGCTGCTGAAGCTGTGCCATCAGGAAGGTGACGACTTCACGTTCGCGGCGCGCTTGCGCGGCCTCGATGGCGCGGGTGCCGCGGTGCGCACGTCGGTCGCCCCCGACGACATGCTGGCCGCGGGCAAGGCGAGCCCGGCAGCACTGCCGGCCGCACCGCCGGCAACGCTCGGTGGCCGCAGCACGTGGAACGTCGACGCGGCGCAGCAAGCCGATGCGCTGCGGTTGGCCTGGCTGTGGCGCGAGCGGCGCGCCGACGGCGATCTCGATCGCCGCGATGCGGCCGCTGCGCTCGCGGCGACCACGCAGTTGCCGGCGGTCGCCGACAGCTGGCTCACGCTCGCCGCGGCGCGCCAGCGGCACGGCCGCAGCGCCGCCGATCGCGACGAGAACGACCGCCGCCGCGCCCTCGAGCAGGCCCTGCGGTGCGAGCCCGACCACGTCGAAGCGCTGCTCGAACTCGGCAACCTGCTGCGCACCAGCAGCAAGCTGTGGCGCCAGGCGCAGGACCTCGCCGACCGCGCGCTGAAGGTCCAGCCAGCGCACGCCGGCGCCGTGCTGCTGCGCTGCGCCTGCCTGCGCGATGCCGGACTGGAAGCGCGCGCGACCAGCGAGCTGCTGCTGGCAGCCGCGAGCGAAACGGCCTCCCCGCTGCTGCTCGACGCCGCCGCCGACGCGCTGCAGCGGGAACCGGCGCGCGCCCTGCCGCTGCGGCAACGCCTGCTGGCCAGCCTTGGCGGCGAAGGCAACGCCACCGCCGCCGCGCACGCGACGGCGCGCACCGGCAACGTCGCCGCGGCGACCGAACTGCTGCGGGCCGTCGTCGCCGCCGACGCGTTCGCCCGCAACGCGCGTTGGCATCTGACCGAACTGGCGATCGCGGCCGGCGAACCACGCACCGCGCTGGCACTGCTGGAACCCTGGCTGGTGATCGCGCCCGACGACGCGACCTTCCTGGCGCAGACGGCGCGCTGCTGGCGCCTGCTGCGCAGCGAAGATCCGGCGGCGGCGACGCGGCAGCTCGAACTGCTGCGCGAAGCGCTCGCGGTCGAACCGACGCGGCGCGACGACGAACGCTACGCCGAGTACCTGGCCAGCGAGGCCAGCAGCGGCCCCGCCGACGCGAACGCGTTCTACGCGCCGCACCGCGTCGACGCCGCGGCCCTGCTCGCGGCCGACCCCGGTCCGCTCGCCGACAGTGCGGCCAACAACGACGCGCTGCACTGGTTGCTGCGGCAGCAGGTGGTGCAGGCGAACGGCAACGGCACCACCAGCACCTACACGCACCAGATCGCGCGCATCCTCAGCAACGACGGTGCGCGTTCGCTGCAGAGCTACCAGCTGCCGTTCTACTCGAGTGAACAGCGCGGCCGGCTGCTGGCGTGCACCGTGTTCCGCAAGGACGGCACCGTGCAGCGCCCGACGCTGCAGGGCGCGCGCGTGCGGCTGCCGGACCTGCGGCCGGGCGACACCGTCGCGATCGAAGGCCGCGTCGACGACCTCGGGCCGTCGTTCTTCGGCGACTACTTCGGCCACGTGCACGTGTTCGCGACCCCGGACGGCTCGCCGGTGCGCACCGAGGAACTGGTCGTGCTGGCCGAACCCGGCCGCGACTACCGCGTGCAGTCGAGCAACGGCGCGCCGACCGCCGAGCCGACGAAACTCGCCGATGGCACGCTGCAGTACCGCTGGCGCATGCAGGAGCTGCCGCGCGACGTGCCGGAGATCCGCCGCCCCGCGCGCCGCGAGTACGAACCGATCGTGCGCATGACCACCTACCGCGACTGGGACCACTTCGCCGGTTGGTGGTGGAACCTGATCAAGCCGCAGCTCGAGATCACGCCGGCGATGCGCGCGACGGTCGCGAAGTTGTGCGAGGGCCGCACCACCACCGAAGCGAAGATCGCGGCGATCTACCACTTCGTGACCACCGACGTGCGCTACGAAGCGTGGGAGTTCGGCGTGCACGGCTACAAGCCGTACAGCACCGCGGTGATCCACGATCGCCGCCACGGCGACTGCAAGGACAAGGCGCTGCTGCTGTCGGCGCTGCTCGGCGAGATCGGCGTGCCGTGCCACCCGGTGCTGATCTTCGCCGACCCGCTGCGCAGCACCGACGACCTGACGCTGGCGATGGTGCAGCAGTTCAACCACTGCATCGCCTGGCTGCCGCCGCACGAAGGGCGCCCTGGCCGCTTCCTCGACGGCACCGCGGTGTGGCATCCGACCGGCACGCTGCCGGAGATGGACCAGGGTGCCGCGGTGCTGGTGGTCGATCGCGGCCGCGCCGAGCTGCGCACGGTGCCGACCACGACGCCGGCCGCCAACCGTTCGCAGGTCGACTACGTGGTCGAGCTGGCGCCGGCCGGCCCGGCGCAACTGCACATGGACGAACGCCCGCTCGGCAACGCCGCAGTCGGCCTGCGCGAGATGCTCGCCACCGAGCCGGCGCGCCGGCACGAGGTCATCGAACGCAAGCTGGTGCGCACGTTCGGCAAGGTCGACATCAAGCGGCTCGACGCCAGCACGGCGACCGACCCGGAAGCGCCACCGACCCTGCGCACCGACGCCACGCTGGCCGAGATCGGCCAGCGCAACGGCCCGACCTGGCAGCTGCCGAGTTGCCCCGAGCCCGGCAACCTGCTGGCGCTGGCGACCGAGACCGAACGCCATCGGCCGCTGCTGCTCGGGCCGCCAATGGGCGACGTGCAGACGCTGCGCTACCGGTTGCCGCCCGGCTGGCGACCCGCGGAACTGCCACCACCGGTGCAGCAGGAGACCGCGTTCGGCACCTTCTCGATGCGCTGGCAGCACGACGGCGACAGCGTCGTGGTCGTGCGCGAACTGCAGCTGCTGGCCCCGCGCATCGCCGCCGCCGACCACGCGGCCTTCCGCGACTTCGTCACCGCGGTGCGCGCGGCCGACGCACAGCTGGTGCTGCTGCAGCAGGAGGGCGGACGATGAGCCCGCGCCACGCCATGCGTCGCCGCATCGCCGCCACTGCACTGGCACTCGCCTGCCTCGGGGCACTGCCGAGCCAATCGCCGACCACGGTGCTGGCCGAAGCGCTGGTGCGGGCGCAGGCGCCTGCCACCGACGACCCGGACGCCAGCGTGCGCGAACTGGTGACGGCAGCGCTCGGGCACCGACGCTCGCCGGCCGCGCACACGCTGGTCGACGAAGCGATCCGCCTCGTCGGCCAGGTGCAACAACCGCGCGAACTGCGCGCGTGGCTGCGCCAGCTGCCGACGACCGAACCGACCCACGGCCGCCTCGCGCAGCGCCTGCGCGAACTGGTCTGGTACCTCGATCTCGCGATCGACGGCACCGGCCCCACCGGTCCGGCTCCCGCCGCTGGCTACCTGCACACCGCCATCGCCGCCGGTCCGTTCGGCGACAGCGGCGACCACTTCGTCGGCCTCCCGTTCGCGCCGGAGCTGCAGTTCCCCGCGGTCGGCAGCGAGCTACCGGGGCGCGGCCGCAGCGCGCGCGTGGCCGCGATCGGCAACCAACCGTACAGCGACTACCTCGAACTCGACCGCAACCATTCGGGCCAGGAAGGCTGCTGGTACGGGCTCATGCGGGTGGCGGTCGACAAGGCACTCGACACGTTCCTCGAAGTGGACATGCCCGGCGACCACCAGGTGTTCGTCGACGAGACCGAGGTGCTGCGCAGCGAACGTTGGCGCGCGACGACGAACCGCCACGACTACATCGCGCTGCATCTGCCGCCGGGCGAGCACACCGTGCTGCTGAAGGCCGCCGGCAACGGCCAGTGCAAGGTCACCGTGCGCTTCGTCGATGCCGAGGGCCACGCGGACACGAACGTGCGCGCCGTGCCGATCGCCGACAGCACGCTCGGACCGACCGGCGAGCGCGCCAAGGCGCGTCCGGATCCCTTCGTCACCGCCAGCGACGTGTGGACCCGCGCCGCCACCGCCGCCGACGCCACCGACCCGGTGCGCATCGGAGCACTGCTGCAGGCACTGCAGGATGGCAACACCGACCTGGCGCTGCAGCTGACGCAGGCGCTGCGCCTGCAACCACCCGCCGACGCGGTGGCAGCCCTCGCGTTCGCCAACGTGCTGCGCCGCGCCCCGCTGCCCGAAGAGGTGCGCAAGGCCGATGCCCGCAAGCTGGTCGAACGCGCTGCCCCGCAGCTCGGTGACGACCACCACGCGGCCCGGCTCGCGCGCGCACAGCTGTCCGAAGAACAGGACCAGCGCGAAGCGGCGCTGCGGCTGCTGGCCACGCACCCGGCCGCGGGTCCGGCGACCTGGGAACGGCGCTACGCGCTGGTGCGGCAACTGCGTTTCCGCGCCGAGGTCGAACCGCTGCTCACCGCGTGGGCCGCGGCATGCCCGGGCGACACGCGGCCGCTGGCACTGCAGGCCGAACTGGCCGCCAATGCCGGCGACGTCGCACGCGCGCTGCAACTGCGGCTGCGGTTGCTCGCGCTGCGCCTCGACCACCACGAGGCCCTGCAGGCCGCGTTCCGCGATGCGCTGGCCACCGCCGAGTTCGCGACGGCCGAACGCCTGCTCGACACGATGGAGCCGGCCGGCCACCAGCCGCCGCAACGGAACCGCCTGTGGTTGCAGGTCGAACTGGCGACGGCGCGCGGGGACCGCGACGCGATCGCGGCCCACCTGCAGGCGCTGATGGCGCACGCCGAGACGCCGGCGAACTGGTACCACGAACTCGCCAGCCGCTGGCTGCAACGCGGCGATCGCGACACGGCCGCGACCTGCCTCGCCCGCAGCCTCGAACTCGATCCCGACCAGCCGGCGATCCGCGAATGGCATCGCGAACTGGTCGGCGCTGCCGATCCGGCGCCGTTCGCCACGTTCCGCCGCGACGGTGCGGCCGCTGTGGCCGCGTTCCGCCCCGGGGATGCCGAGCGCGGCGCCTCGACGACGGTGGTGGTCGACCAGCGCATCGTCGACGTGCAGCCCGACGGCAGCTGGACCGCCGAGGTGCACGCCGTGCATCGCGTCAACGACCAGGCCGGCGTCGAAGCGTTCAGCGGCGGCACCGGCATCGGCAGCGCCGAAGAGGTGCTGCTCGTGCAGACCATCGCCGCCGACGGCAAGCAGTACGTGCCGGCCCGCATCGACGACGACTACAGCCTGCAGCAACTGCAACCCGGCGCCTTCGTCGAGTGGCGCGTGCGTGAATACGGCAGCGCGCCCGGCGCCGACCCGCTCGCCACCGAGACGTTCTTCTTCGGCGACAGCGACTCGCCGTGCACGCTGACCGAACTGGTGGTCGTGCTGCCGAAGTCGGGGCGCGGCGAACTGCGCACGCGGTCACTCGGCGAGCCGACCGAGACGCGCACACTCGAAGACGGCCGGCAGGCGCTGGTGTTCCGCCGCGAACAGGTCGCAGCGCTGGCGCAGGAGCAGTTCCTGCCCTCGATGTACGAACTGCTGCCCTGCGCCCAACTCGGGGAAGACCA
>CAMAUH010000049.1 GCA_945861365.1 Candidatus Kuenenia stuttgartensis | reverse complement strand
CCGAGGAGCGCGCCAGTGGCTTCGACGTCGCAGCATGGCAAGGCGTGATTGCCCGCGTCCGCGCGGCGGGCATCGAGCCCGTGTTGTTGCTGCCGCCGTGCGTGGCGAGGCAGGTGCGTGGCCGCGCGGAACTGGCGGCGTTGGTGGCCGAGGTGTGTGTGCTCGAGCTGGACCGCCCCGACGATCTGCGCGAACTGTTCACGTTCGCGATGTGGTACGACGCGGCCCATGTGACCCGCGCCGGCGCCAGCCTGCTGTCGCGCGCCTGTGCCGAACGATTCGTGCGCCGGCGAGTGGGTGCTCGGTTGCCGCCTGCGATTGTGCCGCCGCCGGCGGAGCTGGTCGTCGCGTGGACGGTCGAGGGCGACGCCTTGGCGATCGCCGTGCAGGGCCTCGATGAACCCGGGGAAGTGCTGGCCCTGGTCTCGATGGCGCCCGCCGATGCGGACCTCGGCCACGGCATGCGCGGTCTGGTGGCGCTGCCGTCGATCGCGCAGGCACCGCTGCCTAGGACCGGGGCAAGCGCGCAAGGGCGATGCCCCATGCCCACCCATCTACGCGGTCCGTTCTACGTCCAGGCAGCCGTCTGGCGGCATGGCGTGCTGGTCGAGGTCACCCAGAGAGCGTCGGCGTCGCATCGCTGACGCCGCGATCAGTCGTCGACGAACGCCTGCCGATGGATATGACTTGCCGTTCTTCGTTTCGCCTGCGGTGGTCTGCGCCCCGCTGCTCGCATGATCTTCTCCGAGCCACGCTTCCTGCTGTTCTTCCTGCTGGTGTTCACCGCCTATTGGTCGCTGCCGACCAACATGCTGCGGAAGCACCTGCTGCTCGGCGCGAGCCTCTACTTCTATGGCTCGTGGGACTGGAAGTTCCTCGGCCTGATCGTCGGTTGCGCCACGGTCGACTTCGTCGCGTCGCTGAAGATCCAGGCGGCGCGGGAACGCGGTGAGAAGGGCAAGGCCTGGCTGTTCGCGAGCCTGACGTACGACCTCGGCACGCTCGGCTTCTTCAAGTACTACGACTTCTTCGCCGGCTCGATCGGCGAAGGGCTGCGGGGGCTCGGGCTGCCGGTCAGCGACCTGACGCTCGGCATCGTGCTGCCGGTCGGCATCAGCTTCTTCACCTTCCAGGCGATGAGCTACACGATCGACGTGTACCGCGGGCAGTTGAAGGCGGTGCGCAGCTACCCGGACTTCCTGCTGTTCGTGACGTTCTTCCCGCAGCTGGTCGCCGGGCCGATCGTGCGCGCGTCGGACTTCCTGTTCCAGCTCGATGAGAAGCGCACGTTCGCGAAGGTCGACGTGCACCTGGCGCTGGGCCAGTTCCTGTCCGGGTTCATCAAGAAGGCGGTCATCGCCGACATGATCGCGGGGCCGGCGGACCTCGTGTTCAAGGACCCGTCGGCGTACACAGCCGGCTCGATCTGGATCGCGGTGTTCTGCTACTCGATCCAGATCTACTGCGACTTCTCCGGCTACTCGGACATGGCGATCGGCACGGCGCGGCTGCTCGGCTACGAGCTGTGCCCGAACTTCCGCTTCCCGTACTTGGCGACCAGCATCACGGACTTCTGGCGGCGCTGGCACCTGAGCTTGTCGACGTGGTTGCGCGACTACCTGTACATCACGCTCGGCGGCAACCGCGGCGGGCGGTGGTTCACGCACCGCAATCTGATGCTGACGATGCTGCTCGGCGGGCTGTGGCACGGTGCGGGCTGGAACTTCGTCGTGTGGGGCGCGATCCACGGCGTGGCGCTGGTGGTGCACAAGGAATGGGTGCGGCGCGTCGGCGAAGGCAAGCTGCCGTTCGTGTCGCGGCTGCTGACGCTCTACACGGTGCTGCTGGCGTGGATCTTCTTCCGCGCGGCGGACTTCACGACCTCGTGGACGATGGCGAAGGCGTGGCTGTGGTGGGAGTCGCCGGGCACGACGGACGTGACGCTGTGGTCGCCGGTGCCGGAATGGGGACTGCTGGCGCGCTGCGGCGCGCTGTTGACGCCGCTGCTGCTGCTGCACGTGCTCACCAGCATGAACACGCACCTCAGGTTACGGCGGGTGTTGCCGGCGTGGCTGGTGACGCTGCTGTTCGGTGTCATCTCGGCGTTGGCGCTGGCCTTCATGCCGATCGAGGCGCGGCCGTTCATCTACTTCCAGTTTTGAAGGGCGTACCGCGATGTTGCGAAGACTGCTTCACATCACCCTGTTCCTGATAGGGCTGGTCTGCACTTCCGGGTGGATCCTGTCCATCGACTCGATGCCGTTCTGGAGCTGGACGCGCAACAAGCTCGGCCATCTGGACAAGGAGATCGATCGCTACGACACGTTGTTCCTCGGCAGCAGCCGGATGCACTACGCGCTGATGCCGGACGTGTTCGATCGCCGCATGGCGGAGCTGGGAGCGCCGACCCGCTCATACAACCTGGCCTTGAGTGGCCAGCGGCCACACGACGTCGACGAGATCCTGCAGTGGCTGCTGGCGCGAGGCCCCAAGCAGGTGAAGCGGGTCGTCATCGAGCTGTGCTGCTGGGAACTCGACTATCGCGAGGGGGACTGGATGGCCGTGCAGGAAGTGGAGATGCGTACCGCGCGCTCCTTCGTGCCGCGGTTCCGCACGATCCTCGCTGGGCGTGCGGGGTGGCAAGAGAAGGTCTCCCTCTCGTTCCATCACGTCGTGCATACCCTGGTGAATGTGCTCCGCATCGGCCAGGGCGCGCGCATCGTCGACGACCTGCTGGCGCGCGCCCGGGGGGATGGCTACGGAATGGTCTATCCACCGGTTGCCGAGGGGTACTACTGCATCGACGAGACGCCGCTCGAACACTGGCAGCGCGTGCACAGGGAGTTCGTCGCGGCGCCAACCTTGCCGTTGGAAGCCATCGCCGGGAAGGTCAAGAACATCGCTCCCGACTGGCTCGCGGGGACCTTCCGTAGCGAGATCCTGAGAGCGGAAGCCGCGGCGCTGCAGGCGGCTGGCATCGAAACCGTGTTCGTCGTGCTGCCGGAGATCACATGGGGCTTCTTCGGGCGTGCTCAGGTGGCGTCCATTCGCGACCTGCGCGTGATGGAGCTCGACCACCCGCAGGAGCAGCGTCCAATCTTCGAGTTGGACCTGTGGTGGGATCCCTCGCACCTGTGCCGGAAGGGAGCGGAGCGCTTCTCGTCCTACTTCGCCGAGCGCCTGCGCGAGTTCGAGTCGCTGCCGCCTGGCGAGTTGCCGAAGCCGAGGCTGGTTGCCGACCAGCCTCCGACCCTCGCTGCGCAGTGGGCGGAAGGTGCCCCGACGCTGGGTTTGCAGGCCTCGGGCCTGCCGTTCGTCGGCAAGGTCGAGGTGCAGGTGGGGGCGCAGATGGTAGACGGTCCCGCCGGCGACCCGATGGCCCTGCGCATCGCGCAGCCGTCGCTCGCCACCATGGAGCTGGCCCGCACGGGGCTGGCCACGGCGGCGGGCTCTCTCGATGCCGCGGCGCTGCCGAAGCAGGCGCCGCTGTTCGTGCAGCTCAGCGTGTCCGTCGACGGCAAGGTGGTCGCGGTCAGCGACCCGGTGCGCGTCGAACCGCGTTAGCGTCGGCCGCCGCGGTGCGGGCGATTGCCGCCGCTGCCGCCACCGCCACCCTGCTGCGGGCGACCGCCACCGTGATGGCCGTGGCCACCGCCGCTCGGGCCACTGCGGCGCGGGGCGCTACCGCCGCCGTTGCCGTGCGGGCGCCGGGCCGGCTGGTGCTGCGGCGCGGGCCGCTGCGGCGGTCGCTGCTGTTGCTGCTGCCGCTCCTGCTGCTCGCGCCGTTCCGCTTCGCGCTGCTCGCGCAGCCACTCCGGATCCTGCCGGCGCTGCTCGGGATCGACCGCGTTCGGCATCGCCGGGCGGCCGCGGTGGTTCTCGCGGTTGCGCTCGTGGCGCGGTCGCAGGTCGGGTTGGCGCGGCGCCCGCCCAGGCGTCGGCGCGTACGGGCCCGGGGCGCGGCGCGGATCGGGCCGGATGCGCTGGCGCGATTCCGGTTCGCTGCCCTGCGCGGCGACCGGTTGCGCGACCTGGTCGTCGGTCTCGATGTCGGCGCCGAACCCGCTGTGGTCCCACGGGCTCGTGCTCGGCGCGGTGGCCGGCTTCGGCGTCTGCACCGGTGCCGCCGGCTTGTGTGCCGCGGCGCGCGCGTCCTCGCGGATCTGGTTGCCGGCGACCGGAATGCGCTTCTTGATCAGCTTCTCGATGTCGCGCAGGAACTCGCGTTCCTCGCCGTCGCAGAAGCTGATGGCGATGCCCGCGCGGCCGGCGCGCGCCGTGCGGCCGATGCGGTGCACGTAGCTCTCCGGGATGTTCGGCAGGTCGAAGTTGATGACGTGCGAGATCTCCGGCACGTCGATGCCGCGCGCGGCGATGTCGGTGGCGACCAGCACCGGCGACTTGCCGTCGCGGAACGAGTCGAGCGCGCGCTCGCGGGCGTTCTGCGACTTGTTGCCGTGGATCGCGTGCGCGTCGATCTTGACCTGCTGCAGGCTCTTCGCGACGCGGTCGGCGCCGTGCTTGGTGCGCGTGAAGATCAGCGTGCGTTCGAAGTCCGGATCCTGCAGCAGCTCGACCAGCAGGTCGCGCTTCTTCGCCTTCGGCACGAAGTAGACGCTCTGCTCGACGCGGTCGGCGGTGGCCGCCGGCGGCGTGACCTCGACGCGGATCGGGTCGCGCAGGTAGCGCTGCGCCAGCGCCGTGATGTCGTTCGGCATCGTCGCCGAGAACAGCAGCGATTGGCGCTGTTGCGGCAGCGTCGCCAGGATGCGCTTCACGTCGGGCAGGAAGCCCATGTCCAGCATGCGGTCGGCTTCGTCGAGCACGAGGATCTCGACCTCGCGTAGGTCGCAGTGGCGCTGCTGGATCAGGTCGAGCAGGCGGCCGGGCGTGGCGACCAGGATGTCGATGCCGCGGCTCAGGGCCTGGACCTGCGGGTTCTGGCCGACGCCACCGAACACGATGGTGCCGCGCAGGTGCAGGTGCTTGCCGTAGGCGTCGCACGACTCGGCGATCTGCGTCGCCAGTTCGCGCGTCGGCGCCAGCACCAGCGCACGCGGGTGCTTGGGCCGCGGCCGACGGTTCGCCGCGTGCAGCAGCTGCAGCATCGGCAGTGCGAACGCGGCGGTCTTGCCGGTGCCGGTCTGGGCGATGCCGAGCAGATCGCGCCCTTGCAGAAGGTGCGGGATGGTGCGGGCCTGGATCGGCGTGGGGGTCGTGTAATTGCGGGCCGCGAGGGCGCGCAGGAGTTGCTCGGACAGACCGAGCGATGCGAAATCTTGGGCAGTCATTGTCAATCGTTTGCCCACCTCGACGCCGGGCCGCTCCTGCGGTGGGCGCCGCGAGGATCGAACCAGGCGGGCGGAGCCCCTTCGTGGCATCAGGCGCGGTCCTCCTGGACCAGAAGGCGCCTGCCGGGGGCTATGAGCGCGAACAGGATAGCGATTCGCCGCTGCCGTGGGAATGGGGTGCCCGAGTGCGCTGCCGTCGGCGATGTCACCGCGGCAACGGGCGCGGTGCGGCCAACGGGCTACCAGCCGCGGAAGCGGGGCCAGCGCGCCGCGACCGTGCCGTCGCGCAGCACGTGGTAGCCGTCGTGCTGCGCCGCGGTGGCACAGGCATGCACCGGCAGCACCCGCAGCAGCGTGCCGGCCGGGAAGCGGTCCAGGTCGAACGCGCCGCCGTCGGCGCGGGCGACGAGGCCATGTTCCTGGTTGGTGTGCGCGACCACGAGGTCGAGCGGATGCCCGTGCACGTCGCAGACCAGGCCGTAGGCGCGATCTTCCGGGTGCCCGCTGGTGCCGCGGTCGCGCGACAGCGCCATCCAGCCGCCGTCGGTGACCAGCCAGTGCTTGTCGCGCTGGTGGCCGATCACGCTGACCAGCACCGACAGCGCGAGGTCGTCGAGGCGGCAGACGCCCAAGCCCGCCATCACGAGGTCCATGAACACGTGCACGCCGGCGCGCACCTCGGTGACGCCGCGCAGGTCGCGCGCGAACGTCGCGGTTGGCGTCGATCCGACGCTGACCACCGGGCAGCGATGCCCGGCGGCGCGCAGCCGTTCCGAAGCACGCACGACGGCGGCGCGTTCCTGTTCGGCCATCGCGGCGATCGCCGCCGCGGTGCGGCAGTCGTAGGAACCTCCCGCGTGCGTCATCACGCCGCGCAGCTCGGCGCCATCACGCAGTACCGCGGCGATCGCCAGCAGCTCGGGGGCATCGGGGCGCACGCCGGCGCGATGGTCGTCGCTGTCGATCTCGACCAGCGTCGGGATCGCGGCCCGGCACGCGGCGATCGCGCGCGCGGCTTCGACGTTGTCGATCAGCACGCTGAGGTCGCAGCCGCGCGCCCGCAGCGCCTGCACGGCGGGCAGCTTGTTCGGCGGCAAGCCGACCGCGTACAGCACGTCGCGGAACCCGGCGGCGAAGCACGCTTCGGCCTCGGCCAGCGTCGACACGGTGATCGGCCCTGGCGCACCACCGCACATCGCCAGCGCGATCGGGATCGACTTGCCGGTCTTCACGTGCGGGCGCAGCGGCACGCCGAGGCTGCGCACGTGGGTCGCCATGCGGTCGAGGTTGCGCTGCATGCGCGCCTCGTCGAGCAGCAGGCACGGCGTCGGCAGGGACGACAGCGAAGGAGCTTTCACTGGCGCGAGTGTGGCGCGCTGCAGCGGATGGAGCCACTGGCCAGCAGCCAGCTTCGCGGCCGGTGCTCGCCAGCCCTTGCTACTGGTTGCCGACGAAGCCGGCGCCAGCGTTGGTGAAGACGAGTCCGAGGGCGTTGCTGTGGTCGACGGAAACCGCCTGGTTGTAGAACGTCATGCCGGCCAGCGACGGTTGGTTGGGGATCGGCAGGCTCCAGGTGGCATAGCCGGCCCAGTTGAAGACCGGGTAGGTGGCATCCGGACTGATCCGCAGGGCACAGCCGGGGGCGCCGATCGGGTCCAGCGCCACCGGCAGGCTGATGCCGAACCAGTTGGTGCTCGACAGGCTCAATGCGATCAGCGTCGAGTGGTCCGGCGGCAGGTTGAACATCGACACCTGGAACGTGCTGCCGAGGATCGGGCGCTGGGCCCCTGCCGTCAGCCACGGCATGCCCGCCCAGCCGGCGCAGCCCGTGCCGAACGCCGCGTAGTTGGCGAACGTGTTGGGGCTGGCGCGGAACTGCCACGTGTCGGCGATGCGGGCGCCACGCAGCAGGATCTGTCGACGCAGCGGGTCGAAGGCGAGGTTCACGTAGTCGCGCGGGCTCGGCACGCCGTTCGGCGAAACCTGCGACCAGTCCTGGCCGTCGAATTCCCAGGTGTCGTTCAGCGCGCCGACGTCGGCGCCGCCGCCGAACACCACCGTGCGGCCGCGCGCGGCGTCGAAGGCCATGCCAACCGCGTAGCGTGCAGTCGGTCGGTGCACCGGGAGGAGCGGGGTCCAATCGAAGCCGTCCCATTCATAGGTGGCGTTCAGCTTCACGTAGGCGGTGGTCAGGCCGCCGAACAGCACGCAGCGACTCCGCGCGCTGTCGAAGACCATGTTGCCACTGCGGGCGGCGATCGGGGAGGTCGCCGGGAAGCGCTGGGTCCAGTCCGTGCCGTCCCACTCCCAGGTGTCGTTGAAGGTCGGCATGCCGACGCCGCCGAGCCCGCCGCCGAACAGCACCGTGCGGGCGCGCGCCGAGTCGTAGGCCATGTAGACCGCGCCGCGCGGCGACGGGGCATGGCTCGGGAAGCGCTGCTGCCAGGTCGTGCCGTCCCACTCCCAGGTGTCGCCGAGGTTGGAGGGGCCGTAGCCGCCGAACAGCACCACGCGTTGCCGCACACTGTCCCAGACCATGCCGCACATCGTGCGCGCCGAGGGGCGTGTGGCAGGCTGCAGTTCGGTCCAGCCGGTGCCGTCCCACGACCACAGGCCGTCTTCGACGCCGATCGAACTCGAGTCGCCGCCGAACAGCAGCACGGCCTGGCGCGTGCCATCCCAGCAGAGGCCCGGACTCGCGACGGCGTGCGGTTGCGTGGAAGCGATGGCCGGTTGCCATTGCGCCTGCGCAGTCAACGCTGCCGGCAGGGTCGGCAAGAGGGTGGTGAGCAGACAGAAGCGAACGAGGGGCGTGGGCATCATGGTCTCCATGCCATCGCGGGTGGCGATGGCTGGTCAGCCCGTAGGCCGTGCGGTGCGCGTCCGAATGGGGGGATGGGCGCAGCGGGCCGTGGCGCAGTGCGGTCGGCGCGTGGGCCAGAGTTCCCGCGTCAGGCGCCGCGCGGCCAGTTCGCGGCGAGTGCCAGCAGTCCGTTCGCGTCGACGACGGTCCCCGCGATCGGGTCGGCGAGGTCGAGGAATCGCTGCAGGTTGTGCGGTTGCGTCGGATCGCCGACCGGCGGCCAGTCGGGGAACGGCTGCAGCGGGCGGCCGCGCGCATCGCGCATGTGCGAGCGGTCGGAGCGGAACGTCGCCAGGAACGGTTCGCGTGCCACGCAACGGAAGCGCGGCTGCAGGTCGGGTTCGTCGCTGCGGAACGCGTGCGCCAGCCATTCGCGCAGCGGGCGGTCGATGCGGCTGCGGTCGTCGAGGTCGACGATGCGGGCGTGCTGCGGCAGCAGTGCCACGACGTGGTAGTCCCACACGATCGGATCGCGGTGTGCCGCGCGCTGGCCCCACATCGCGACCGTGCGCGCGGCATTGGTCACGAACAGGGCTGCCGCTGGGGCAGGCAGCGCTGCGCCAGCCAGCAGTTGCCACACGTTCTCCTCGCAGAAGAACGGCTGGTACCGCTGCGCCGCGCGCCAAGGCGCATCGAATGCCGGCGACGTCATCGCGGCGGTGCGCTCGGAGCCTGGCGCACGACCAGGGCCTGTTCGAGCAGCACGATCTTCTGCCAGATCTTGCGGCTCAGCGACCCGGTCAGGTCCTCGATGTCGTCGACCGCGGCGAGTGCCACGGGATCCGGGAAGCCCTGCACGTACAGCGCGGCGACCTTGCCGATCAGCGCCAGCATCTCGCTGCAGTAGTCGAGGTAGCGGGCCAGCTGCGTCGCGTCGAACGCGCGTTCCGGCGAACTCGGCGTGTCGCCGCCGGGATGCAGCAGCCGTTCGGGGTCCTTCGTCAGCTGGTGCATGTCGACGATGTGGGCCATCGCGCGCATCTCGTGCAGCGCGGTCAGGCAGCGGCTGCGTTTGCCGCGCACGTCGAGCGTCCACACCGACACGAACGCAGCGCCGAGGAACACCAGCGTGCCGAGCGTCGACTCGACGGCCTGGATGACGTCGGTCAGCTGCCAGCGGTCGCCGACCTCGGGATGCACGCTCGCGAGGGCGACGCCGACGAAGGTGATGGCGAACAGCAGCACCAGCGTGCCGACGATGGCGGGCCAGCGGCTGGCGCGCTGGATCAAGGCACTGCGCGCGGCGTGGGCCTTCGCGACCGCGACGAGCTCGTCGGCGACCTTCGCGAGGTTGGCGGTCGGGAAGCGCTCGCGGATGCGGTCGCGCAGCCGTTCGGTGGTCGCCAGGATGCGGGCCGGATCGAGCTGCAGGAACATCGCGCCGATCATGCCACCGAGGTCGCCCGTGGCTGCATGGTCAGCGCTCCGCGCGGTCGCTCACTGGCGGCCGACGCTCTGCAGCAGCGCATGGCTCGTCATCGTGACGAGGTCCGGCGCGCCGAACAGGCCACCGAGCACGACATACTGCGCGGTCAGTCGCGCCCCTTCGACGCCGGCCGGCACGGTCAGCGCGGCAGTGCCAGTCACCGAGGCGGCCGGGAACGTGTGCACTTCCCACAGCACGACGTTGGCGCCGGTGCTCAGCATGCAGCCCGGTGCGGTGATCGTCGGGAGCTGCAAGCCCGGCTGCGAGGTCTCCAGCGACAGCAGCTGCACACCGAGCAGCGTGCCGGCCGGCACGTTGTCGACGCGCCAGCTCGCCTGCTGACCGGCCCACAGACGGCCGCCGTAGGGCGTGGTGCTGCTCGGCGAGCCGGTGACGCAGGTCAGACCGATCTGACCGACGGTGTCGGCGCCGGTCGTGAACGGCATCTCGATCGACAGGTCGCGCGTCTGCGGATCCACCGACGGCGCGCCGTTGCGGAAGCCGCGCGTGAAGCCGACCAGCGCCGGCACGATGTCGGCCTGCGTGCCCGAGTTCGCGCAGTAGCGCGGCATCGACAGGTAGCGGAACTCGACCACGCCGGTCGCTTCCCGCAGCACGCACTGCATGTCGTGGACGCAGGTGCCGCTCTGCACGACCGAGTTGAACACGCCGACCTGGCGCCAGGTGATGTAGCAGATCGCGTTGCCGGGGCCGCCCGACGTGTCGGTGCGCACGTGCAGGCCGGAGTTGGGGATGCCGGTGTTGCGGCCGCAGTGGAAGTCGTACCAGCAAGGCGAAAGGCGCGCCGGCAGGTTGCCGGTCTGGCCGAGGAACTCGATGGTGGTGGGCGAGAAGTCCGCGTTCGCCGTGGTGCCGTCGAGCCACACGTAGCCGTTCGTGCACGCGCCGATGCTGGTCGTGCTGCCGCCCGGGTAGCGGAACGTGAAGCCGAGCGGCCGCGTGACCACGGCGTCGTCGCCGGCGCTGTCCGGCGCCGCGTTCAGTTGCTGCGTGCTGAACGGGAACGCGCCGCGCGTCACCGTGTAGCGGGTCGGCGCGGCCGGGTTGTCCGGCGTCAGCGTGATGCCGTTCAGGTCGAACGCCTGACCGGGCAGGAACGCCTCGTAGAAGCTCGCGGGGTCACCGCCGCAGGCGGCGCCGAAGCGTTCGTTGCGCGCCGGGTTCAGCACGACGGTGTCCAGCGATGGTGCCGACGAACCGCTCAGCGGTGCGTACTCGAGCGACATCACCAGTGGGTTCGCGAACGTTCCGGAAGTCGCCGAAGGGCTGCCGGCGACCAGGCCGCGGCCGTGCAGGTTGGTGCCCGCAGTGTCCTGCATCGCCACCATCACGGCACCGGCGGGAACGGTCGCCGGCTGCAGCTGCACGTCGATCAGCAGGTTCGGCCGCGGACCCGTCGGGTCGTACGGGGTGAACACGAACGTAGCGCCCCCGAGCTCGAGGGCGCCGTTGTTGGGCGTCGCGCCGGTCGATTGACCGCAGGTCGTCGTGCTGCTGGTGCTGGACAGCCACGTCGTCGTCGCGTTGCCCAGGTTCGTAGTGAACGACGGCGTCATCGTCGCTGCCGTCAACGAAGTCGCGGTAAAGGTGACCTGGTAGGGCCACGCGATGCCCCCCTGGTTCACTTCGCCATCTTCGGCCCGGAAGGTCAGGCGGTTCAGGCTGATGGGGCCCGTGATGCCAGCGGCGAGCAGTTCCGAGGCTTCGTACAGGATCTGGAAGCGACCACCGCTGGTCGGCCAGTAGGCGGTCGTACCGACGGAGCCTTGCACGTTCGGGTTCTCGCTCAGGTGATGGTCGCCGGGCAGTTGCACCTGGCGCAGTACGCGGCGCACGCTCAATGGGGCGAAGCTGATGCCGTAGTTGCCGCTGACGATGCTGGAGCCCGTCCATCCGGCCAGCGGTTCGCGGCCGCCGGCGCCCAGGGGCTTGGATTCGCCGACGAAGCCCGACGGCCACATCGTTCCGAGAGCGGACACCGGACGGATCCCCTGCGGGGCGACTGCCAGGTAGTAGCGGCCGGGACCGGGGATCGAGACGCCGGTCAGCGAGGGGGTCGGGTTGCCGACCGCCATGTCTTCGCTGCCGGTGATGCCGCGGCCCTGTTCATCGAACAGGTACAGCGACTGGTTCGGGTTGTTCACTCCCAGCGCGGTGAAGGTCGCGGGGTCCGTGATCTGCAGCACGTAGAGGTCGACGTCGCCCTGCAGCGAGCCGGCGATGCCCGTGAAGAGGTTGAACTGGTCCACGCCGTACGCCGCTTGCGCGGTGGCAAGGGTGGAACCGGCATCGCCGGCCTCCGTCCAGGTCTGGGCGGTCAGCTGCGGGTACATCGCCAGCGCGAGCGCGGCGGGGAACAACGAAATGGATCGGGGGGTGCGCATGGGAACTGGTTGGTTGCCCAGGTCATCCGGAAGCCGCGCCCGCTGTTGCAGGCCAGGTTCGGCGAATGCCGGCAAGGAGCCTGGTCCCGATGGCCCCTTGCCGGTGGCGCTCCCCGCGGCCACCATTGCGCCCCTCATGAAGTCCATCCTCGCCGTGTGCGTGCTCGCCCTCCTCGCCAGCTGCAGCAAGCAGGTCAACGCCGAGTCCGGCAACCCGGCCGGTCCCGCCGCCAACGCCGTGAAGGCCGAAGGTGGCTGCTGCGACGAAGGTGGCAGCTGCTGCGCCGACAAGGCCGCAGCGAAGGAAGCGGCGCCGAAGAGCGAGTGCTGCGGCGCCTGCGCCCCGGAAGTGAAGGCTGCGCCGAAGGCCGCTGGCCAGTGAGTCCGGACGGCCGCGCGCGGGCGGGCCGCCGATGAGCGGCCTGCTGCCCTGCGTCGAGATCGAGCCGCGCGGCAAGGCGCGCGCCAGCGTCGTGTGGCTGCACGGCCTCGGCGCCGACGGCGAGGACTTCGTGCCGATCGTGCCGGAGCTCGGCGTGCCGCAGGAACTCGGCGTGCGCTTCGTGTTCCCGAACGCGCCGTCGATCCCGGTCGGCATCAACGGCGGCATGATGATGCCGGCGTGGTACGACATCTCGGAGGTCGACCTGCGCCGCCGCCACGACGAGGTCGGCATCCGCCGTTCCGCCATGCAGATCGACGCGCTGCTGGCGCGCGAACGCGAGCGCGGCATCCCGAGCGAACGCACCGTGCTGGCCGGCTTCTCGCAGGGTGGGGCGATGGCGCTGTTCGCCGGCCTGCGCCATCCGCAGCGCCTGGCCGGCATCGTCGCGATGTCGACCTACCTCGTCTGCGAGGAGTCGCTCGACGCCGAGCGCAGCGCCGCGAACCGCACCACGAAGGTGCTGCAGGCGCACGGCACGCACGACGGCATCGTCGTGCTGGCGCGCGGCCTGGCGGCGCGCGACGCGCTGCAGCGGCGAGGCTACGCGATCGACTACCGCGAGTACCCGATGCAGCACGAGGTGTGCTGGGACGAGATCGTCGCCGTTGGCGACTTCCTGCGGTCCGTGCTGGCGGGCTGAAACACCGCGCGCGCGGCCTGCATTGCATCCACACGCCGACGGCTGGCGAAGCGCACCCGACATGCACCCGATCCGCGATCTCGAAGCCCTGCACCGGGCGTTGGCGCCGCTGCGCGGCCGTTTGCTGGCGCACCCGATCTACGCGCACCTGCACACGCTCGCCGACGTGCGCACGTTCATGGCGCAGCACGTGTTCGCGGTGTGGGACTTCATGTCGCTGCTGAAGGCGCTGCAGCGGCAGCTGACCAGCCTCGACGTGGTGTGGCGGCCGCGCGGCGATGCGGTGGCGCGGCGGCTCATCAACGAGATCGTCGTCGGCGAGGAGAGCGACGAGGACGGTGCCGGCTTCACCAGCCACTTCGAGCTGTACACGCGCGCGATGCGCGAAGCCGGCGCGTCGACGGCGGCGATCGATGCGGTGCTGGCGCGCGTCGAAGCGGGCGACGACGTGTTCGCGGCCTTGGCAGTGGCGCCGACGGCCGCGCGCGAGTTCGCGACGGTGACGTTCGAACTGGTCACATGCGGCAGCCTGCCGGCGGTGGCGGCGGCGTTCACGCTCGGTCGCGAGGACGTGATCCCGGACATGTTCACGGCGCTGGTGCGCGATCTCGCGGAACAGCATCCGGGCGGCCTGCCGACGCTGGTCG
>CAMAUH010000048.1 GCA_945861365.1 Candidatus Kuenenia stuttgartensis | reverse complement strand
GCGGCCGGCGGTGTGGTGGCGTTGCCGGTCGCTGCGCACCGCGCGCACACGCAGGCGACGCCGCGTGCGGCCACCGGGATGCGTGCCAGCACCGCCGGGTCGATCGTGGTGCGCGCGCACCAGCAATCGCTGCACGAACGCGCCGCGCTGCGGTCGGCCAGCGCGCAGGAGTTGGCTTCACCACAGAGCGGGCAGTGCGCAGCGTCGAACGGCATCGCGGCAGCCTACGCCGCGCGGGCCGGGCGATCAGTTCTTCATCTGCTTCAGCTTGGCGATCGCCCCGAGCACGTTCTTGCCGGTGGTCGCGCGGGTGCCGGTCTGGTAGCCGCCGGCTTCGCCGGCCGGGGCAGTTGCCGCCGGCGTCGAACCCGCGGGCGCCGCAGTGGGCGCGGGGGCAGGGGTCGGGGCCGGCGCGCTGGCCGGAGCCGGAGCGGCGGCAGTCGGTGCAGCCGCCGCAGCGCGCGCGCCGTTCTTCACCGCGGCGTTGATCTGCGCGACCGTCGTCGCGACGCCGGTCACTTCGCGCTGGATCTCGCGCACCGCCGTCTCGAGGCCGCCGAGGTTGTTGTCGCGCAGTTGCGTGAGGCCTTCGGTGAGGCCGCGCGTGGCGCGGTCGAGCTGGCCCTGCAGTTCGGTGCTGGCCTTCACCACCGCGTCGCCGCGCAGCAGCTGCTGCAGCGTCTCGCGTTCCTTCGCGGCGACCTCTTCGAGGCGCAGCAGGCTCTTGCGGACTTCGTTGTCCTCCAGCCGTTGCGAGACCGCGGCGATGGCGACCTCGATCTGGCCGAGCTTCTGCTGCAACGGCGCCAGCGTCGCCGAGCCGTTGCCGCCCGCCTGTTCGAGGCGGCTCGCCAGCTGCTGCAGGCTGCGGCCGAGGTCGCCGAGTTCCTGCTTCTGGGTCGATTGCTGCGTGCGCAACTGCGTCTCCATGCGCGCCAGCGCCTGGCGCGTGCTCTCCGTGCCGCCGTCGACCAACGTCTTCACCGCCGCGATGCTGCCGGCGAGGTCGGTGCCCTGGTTGGCGATCTCCATCATGGGCTTGCCGTACATCTTGATCGCCTTCGTCAGGTTGTTGACCTTCTCGTCCTGACGCTGCACGGCGAGCAACACGTGCTGCTGGGCGTCGCTTTCGCCGCCCTCCGGGTGGCGTGCGGCCAGCAGTTCGCGCAGTTCCTGCTGCAGGCTCGACATCGCTTCGTCGCGCGCGGTGCGGTCCTCGTCGGCCTGGCGTTGCAGGCCCCTGAGCCGACGCGCCTGCATGCCGGCGCCGCACAGCACGAGGCCGCCGAGCACCAGCGTCGTGGTGTCGAGGCCGAAGGCGCCGAGCTTCGTGGCGACCGCGGGCAGCAGCGGCAAGGCGCCGCCGAGCAGCAGCGAGATCGCGCCGGTGAAGGTGGTCAGCGCGCCGCCGCCAGCCGTGCGTGGGCGTGGCGCCGTGCGATTGCGCGGCTTGTGCGCCGGCTCGCTCGTCGCGGCCGTGTCCGGCGTCGGTGCGGCAGGGGCGGTGGCATTGGCTGGATCGCCATCCGCAGCGTGGGAGCTCGGCTCGGCTTCCAAAGCGGTCGCCTCGGCAGCCGCGGCGTCGGTGCCAGCCTCGCTACCATCCGGTTCCGTCGCCACTGCGGTCGAGTCGGTTGCCACCGCCTCGTCGAGGAACGTGGGCAGGGACTCGGCGGCAGAGACGGGTTGGGTGCTCTTCTTCATGGTGTCGGTGCGGCCCTCGCATGCATGGATCGGCTCCGGCCCAAGCCCGGATGAAGCCCATGTGTTGCAAAGTGCGGCACCGTCTCGCAAAACCTCTTGCCATCGATGGCTCGCAAACTGAAAGGCACCGCCGCTGCGCGAGGCGTCGCGATCGCACCGATCGTGCACTTCCACACGACGCTCGATCACATCCCGACCTGGAAGGTCAAGGACGACGGGGTGCCGGCCGAGAAGGCGCGGCTGTCGGGCGCGATCGCCGAGGTCACCACCAACCTCACCGCGCTGCAGCAGGAGCTGGCCGGGGCGCTCGCCAAGCACGACGTGCGCATCTACGACGCGCAGCTGGCGATCCTGCACGACGCGACGTTCCGGCGTGATGTCGAGCAAGAGGTGACGCAGCATCGCGTCAACCTCGAGGTCGCCCTGCAGCGGGTGATCGCCCGTTACGAGGGGGTGTTCGCGGCGATGGAGAACCCGTCGATGCGCGAGCGCGCCGCCGACCTGCGCGACATCGGCCGGCAGCTGGTCGGCGCGCTGATCGCCAGCGAACGGCAGAAGTACACCGCGAACGGCAGCGACTACCTGTTCGCCGCCGACGAGTTCCTGCCCAGCGACGCCGGCATCCTCGACCGCGCGCACATCCGCGGCATCGTCACCGCCCACGGCGGCAAGTACTCGCACGGCGCGATCCTGGCGCGTTCGCTCGGCATCCCGTGCGTGGTCGGCATCGAGCAGATCATGCTCGAGTCGGCGACCGGCGGCATGGCGATCGTCGATGGCGACGCCGGCCTCGTGATCCTGCAGCCGACGCCGGAGGAGCTCGCCGACTATGAGCGGCGCCTGCACGAACAGCGCGCGATCGACCGCCGCATCGAAGAGGTGCGCTTCCAGCCGTCGGTGACGCCGGATGGCACCGCGGTGCAGCTGCTGGCCAACGCCGAAGGTGTGCGCGATCTCGAGAGCCTCGAGATCGAGGCCTGCGCCGGCATCGGTCTGTTCCGCACCGAGTTCGCGTTCATGGAACGCCGGCAGTTCCCGACCGAGGACGAGCAGGTCGCGATGTACCGGCGCGCGATGGAAGGGGCGCGGGGGCGACCCGTGACGTTCCGCACGCTCGACGTCGGTGGCGACAAGCCGCTCGGCTACTTCCGCATGCCGGAAGAACGCAACCCGGTGCTCGGTTGGCGCGGCATCCGTCTGTGCCTCGATTGGCCGGACATCCTCTACACGCAGATGCGGGCCATCCTGCGCGCCAGTGCGCTGGGCCATGCGCGCATCCTGTTGCCGATGGTGACCACGCGCAGCGAGGTGGTGCGTGTTCGCGAAGTGCTCGACCAGCTGGCCGCGGACCTGAAGGCGACCGGGGTGCCGTTCGATCCGGAGATCGAGCTCGGCGTCATGGTCGAGGTGCCGGTGCTGGTGCCGGTGCTGCCCGACGTGCTGCCGATCGCCGACTTCGTGTCGGTGGGCACCAACGATCTGGTGCAGTATCTGCTGGCGATCGATCGCGACAACCAGCGCGTCGCCAAGATGTACGACCCGTTCCACCCCGGTGTGCTGCGGGTGCTGCAGCAGATCGCGACGATGGCGGCGGCCGCGGGCAAGAGCGCGTCGATCTGCGGTGAGATCGCCGGCGACCACTGGTTCACGCCGCTGCTGGTCGGACTCGGCTACCGCGAGCTGTCGATGGCGCCGGTGTTCCTGCCGCGCGTCAAGCTGATGCTGCGCAGCTTCACGCTGGTCGAGTGCCAGGACCTGGCCACGCGCGCGTTGGCGATGCAGTCGACGTCGGCGGTGCGACGGCTGGTGCAGGACGAGATCCAGCCGCGCTGGGTGCGACAGCTCGGCGCGCCGGCGGAGACCAAGCGATGAGCGCACGCCAGCTGCGCCGCGGCAACTGGTCGGTGCAGGAGCTGGAACGGCTGCGGCAGCTGCTGGCGCGCCGCGGCGTCGAGGCGACGGCGGTGCTGTTGCGGCGCTCGCCCGACAGCGTGCAGCGCAAGGCACTCGATCGCTTGCGTGTGCCGCCGCGGCGCGGCGACTGGACCGCCAGCGACGAAGCGTTGCTGCGGGAGGCTTGGGGCGCCCTCGACCTGCGGTTGCTGTCGGTGCTGCTCGGCCGGCCGGCCGCCGAGGTCCGGCGCCGCGCCATCCAGTTGCGTGGCCGTGCCCGCCAGGGGCCGTGGCAACGTGACGAACTGGTGCTGCTGAAGGACCTGTATGGCACGCGTCGGGACGCCGATCTGGAGGTGTGCCTGTCGCGGTCGCGCGCAGCGATCCGCAGCAAGGCTGCCGAGTTGTGCCTGGCGAAGGACAAGCGGTTTGCCGCGGGCGAGGCCGTTCGCTCGCGATCCGAGGGCGCCGATGCCGCCGCCGCGCCCGAACGGGCCCGCATGCCGCGCTGGCGGGCCGAGGAAGTGGACCGCTTGCGCGCGCTCTATCCCCTGCACGACAACCTGACGGTCGCCCGGGAACTCGGCCGTTCGGTCACCAGCGTGGCGAACAAGGCCTACCAGCTGGGCCTCGGCAAGAGCGCCGAGTTGTTGAGTGAGCTCGGGCGTTCGAACGTCGGGGTCCGCTACGGACGGCAGCCTGCCGAGGACCGTCCCGCGCCGACTGGCCGGAGCGACACGCGTGTGGCCCCGGTGGCCGACGCGGTACCGCGCCCCGCGGTGGATCGCGCGGCCGCCGAAGCCGACAGCTGAAGACGATCCGCACGCGGCGGCTCCGTTGTCAGCGCCTTTTCGTTGCGATGGCTCAACTTCGGCCCAGGCGACAGCCGATGGACTCGGAGCGAGCGCCAGCGAACCGGCCCGCACTCACGAGGTACGTCATGGAAATCGTCGGGAAGAAGAGCCAGGGCTTGTCGATCACCGCACTGCAGGACGACAAGACCGCCATCGTCTCGTTCAACGACCGCAGTCTGAACTTCTACGTAACCGACTCCCTGAAGGAGTCGTTGAAGGAAGCGATCAACAGCAAGATCGAGGAGGGCTACCAGCATTTCGTGCTGAACCTCGACAACGTGAAGATCATCGACTCGTGCGGTGTCGGCCTCATCATCGTGGCCAACAACGTCACGTCGTCGCGCAACTGCAAGCTCTACCTGAGCAACATCAAGCCGTTCATCGTCAAGATCTTCGAGATCATGCGCATCTCGAAGCACCTGTCGATCTTCGACAAGGAAGACGACGCGTTGGCGGCGATCAAGAGCGGCAAGTAGGCGGCCGGGTTCGTCGCCGTTCCATGCACTCGCGGTGATCATCGCGGGTGCCGTCCTCAGGTCCGGTTCGCGAATGGCTTCGACCGCGAGCATGCTGATCCACGTACCCGATGCCGCGCTCGCGCTGCGGTGTACGGGACTGCTGGAGTCGGTGGGCGCAGAGTGCCTCGTGGCGCCCTCTTTGGCCGATGCGCGGTCGTTGCTGGGCCAGCGGCGTTGCCATGCGCTGCTGTTCCAGGCCGACGTGGACAGCACTGCAGAGCTGCTGCCGGTGGCCCAGGAGCATGGCGTGCCGCTGCTGCTGGCGGTGGCGCAAGCCCCGTCGGCGGCCGACTACGAACAGGCCATGGCGCTGGGTTGTGCCGGGGTGTTCTCGGTCGCGGCCGGTGCGAGTGCGATCGAAGCCCTGCTGCAGCGCGTCGCCGCGCGCAGCACCGCTTCGGAGCGGGCGCGCGAGGAGAATCGGCGGTTGCGCTTTCAGTCGGACGAGCTGCGGCGGCGATGTTCGCGTGAGGCCGAGCGCTATCGGGAGTCCCAGGAGACCTTCTTCCTCGACCTGTCGCGGATGATTACCATCATCACCAACATCATGGATGGCATCGTGTTCGTCGACCGCGGCGGCAACGTCGCGTTGATGAACCCGGTGGCCGAAGATCTGCTCGGCGCGAAGTCGTTCGTCGTCATCGGCAAGCCGCTGGCGGCGCTGCAAGGACGCACCGACCTGCTGGCGACGCTATCGGCGGACCACGCGCGCATGGCGACGCAGAAGGAGGCCGTGCAGACGGTCGAAGTGCACCACGACGAGCAGGACCTGCTCTACATCAAGTGCATGACCAGCCGCGTGCTGGACTACCGCGGCCAGCCGGCGGGCGTGCTGACCGTGCTCCGCGACGTCACCGCGGAGTTCAAGACCGACCAGCTGAAGAACCGCTACCTGTCGATCGTCGCGCACGAACTGCGCACGCCGCTGACCGGCATCAAGACCTTCGCCACGATGATGGCGAAGGGGGCGCTGGGCCAGCTCGCCGAGCGGCAGCAGCGGGTGTGCGACGCGATCCGCGAGCAGTCGGTGCGGCTCGAGCACCAGATCGACAAGCTGATCAACCTCGGCAACCTCGAATCCGCGGACTATGGCCAGGACCGGGAGACGATCCCGGTCACCGATTTCGCGGCCGGGCTGCTGGCACCGTTCGAGCAGCCGGCGCGGGATCGCCGCATCACGCTGACGCTGAGCGTGCAGGGGCAGGATCGGTGCTTGTGGGCCGATCGCGCCGACCTGCGGCGTGCCTGCCAGGCGCTGGTCGAGAACGCGGTCAAGTTCGCGCGCGACGGCGGCCGCGTGGCCGTCGCCATCGAACCGGTCGGCGAGCAGCTGCGGTTCTCCGTTCGCGACGATGGCATCGGCATCGACCCGCGCTACCAGCGCCGCATCTTCGAGAAGTTCTTCCAGGTCGAGGATCCGTTGACGCGCCACCACGGCGGCGCCGGCCTCGGCCTGTTCGTCGCCAGCGGCATCGTGCAGGCGCACGGAAGTCGCATCGAACTCTCCAGCCAGCTAGGCCAGGGAGCCGATTTCTCCTTTGCCCTGCCGCTGCAGCAACTTGCTGCCACGGCGGAGCTCATCCCGACTGAAAGGCCAGAGCCATGCACCGAACCGTCCTCATCATCGAAGACGAGAAGCTGATCATCGTCTCCACACAGATGGTGCTCGAGGCCGCGGGATTCCGCGTCGAGTCCGCCACCAACGGGGAAGACGGCATCGCCAAGGCCAAGACCGCGGCGCCGGACATGATCCTGCTCGACATCATGATGCCCGGCATCGATGGCTGGGAGACGTTGACACGGCTCAAGCGCGACGCCGCGACCGCCAACATCCCGGTCGTCATCTTCACCGCGCGCGAGCATTCGCGCGGGCACCAGAAGAGCTCGGAGATGGGGGCTGCGGACTACTTCCGCAAGCCGTTCGAGCCGGATGAACTGATCGAACTGGTCGAGAAGCACTGCGGCCAGCGGACTTGAGGCGACCGTGACCGCTCGCGCCGAGCCAGGGCCCGGCACGCCGCCGCGATGGCCGGACCGGGGCGAAGACGGTTCGCTGCGTGCGGTGTTCGTGCAGCATCGCCTGATCGCCGGCCTGCCGCCGCTGCCGGGCATCGATCCGGTCGCGAAGCAGGCGGTGGTGGCGGCGATCGTCGATCGCCTGCTGGCGGTGCCAGGTGGCCTCGAGCCGCTGATGCTGCTGCAGCGCGATGCCGCCCTGCTGCAGCGGTCCACGGTCGTCGCGGTGCTCGCCGTCGTGTTGGCGCGGCGCATCGGCTGGCCCGACGAGCAGCTGGCCGATGTCGGTGCGGCAGCGTTGCTGCACGACCTCGGCGCCGTGCTGGCACCGGATCGGCCGGCGGCGGCGGCGTTCGCGTGGCTGCTCGATCGGCCGGCGGACGACTTCTGGCTGCGCTGCGCGCTGGTTGCGCGCAGTTGGCGGGAAGACCACGGTGCCTTGGCGACGGCGGGCCGCGGCTATGGCCTGCCGGCGCTGGTCCGCATGGCGGTGGAATGCGCGAGCCTGATGGAGCACGCCGGCCCCGGCTCGCTGGCGGCGGCGCTGGCGGGAACCAGCGTGGCGGGGGCGTTCCCGCTGGAGTTGATCAGCGCGCTGCCGGAACCGCTGGTGTGACGGCCGTGCTGGCGGTGCGGCTCACTCGTGCCGCAGCGCCTCGACCGGATCCATGTTCGCCGCGCGCCAAGCCGGATAGATGCCGAACACGACGCCGACCAGCGCCGAGATGCCGAACGCCAGCAGCACGTGCTGTGGTTGGATCGACGTCGGCTGGTTGAACCACTTCTCGATGCCGAACGGCACCAGCACGCCGAGTCCGACCCCGGCGACACCGCCGAGCGCCGACAGCACGCCGGCTTCGACCAGGAACTGCTGCACGATGTGCTTCTTCTTGGCGCCGAGTGCTCGGCGGATGCCGATCTCGCGCGTGCGCTCGGTCACCGTCGCCAGCATCACGTTCATGATGCCGATGCCGCCGACCAGCAGGCTGATCGACGCGATCACCGCGAGCACCAGGTTGAACATGCGCTGCGTCGCCTCGGCCTTGCGCAGCAGCTCGAGCGGCACCGTGATCTCGTAGTCCTTCTTGCTCGCGTGCGCGGGCCGCATCATGTGCTCGAGCACGCCGGCGGTGCCCTCGACCTCTTCCATCGAGCCGAGCTTCACCTTGATCTCGTGCAGCTCGATGTTCTCGTAGCGGTTGGTCGACGGGTTGCGGATCGTGTCGCCGAAGCGGCGGCGCGACGACGACAGCGGGATGAACGCGCACTCGTCGAGGGTGGTGCCGTTCGGCGACGCGGCGCGGCCCTGGTACTCGAGGATGCCGACGATCTCGAAGCGGTCCTCGATGCCGACCAGCACCGTCTGGCCGATCGGGCTCTCCAGCGGGAACAGCGCCCTGGCGAGGCTGCTGCCCAGCACGCAGACGTTGCTCATGCGCTGCAGGTCGAGTTCGGTCAGCCAGCGGCCCTCGTGCACCTGCATGTTGGTCACCGTCAGGAACGGGACCTCGGTACCGACGATCATCGTGCTGGCCCAGTTCTCGCCGTGCACCAGCCCGCGTTGGAACTCGCGCGTGCGCACCACGGTGGCGTACGGCAGCAGGTTCTGGATGCGGTCGGCCTCCTGGTAGAAGAGCCCGTAGCCCAGGATGCTCATCATGCTGTTGCTGGAGCTCTGCTGCGTCTCCTCGGGCTTCTTGCTGCGCAGCAGCACGTTGGTGACGCCCATGTCGCGGTATTGCTTCAGCGTCTCCGCCGAAGCGCCTTCGCCGACCGCCAGCATCGCGATCACCGACGCGACGCCGAACAGGATGCCGGCCGTCGTCAGCGTGCTGCGCAGCTTGTGCAGCAGCAGGCTCTTCAGGCCGAGCCGCACCATGCGGAGCGTGTCGGCGATCACGGGTGGCCTCCGTCGCCGGCGGCGCTGCTGGCGAGCCGGTTGTCGACCAGGCGGTCGACCTTGCCGTCGCGCAGCCACAGCGTGTTGTCGGCGCGCTCGGCGACCTTCGGGTTGTGCGTGACGATGACGATGGTGACGGCGTCCTTCCGGAGGTCGTCGAACAGGTCGAGGATCTCCTTCTCGGTGTTGCTGTCGAGGTTGCCGGTCGCTTCGTCGGCGAGCAGGAACAGCGGGTCGTTCATCAATGCGCGTGCGATCGCGACGCGCTGCTGCTGGCCACCGCTGAGCTCCATCGGCTTGTGCTCGAGCCGGCGGCCGAGGCCCACGCGGTCGGCGAGGTACTCGGCCTTCTTGCGCGATTCGGGCCCGACGCGGCCTTGGTAGAAGAGCGGCACTTCGAGGTTCTCCAGCACCGTCAGCTGCGGGATCAGGTTGAACGACTGGAAGATGAAGCCGATCTCGCGGCCGCGCACGTCGGACAGGTCGTCGTCGTCGAGCTTGCTGACGTCGCGGCCACCGACGCGGTACTCACCGCTGGTGGGGCGGTCGAGCGCGCCGAGGATGTTCAGCATCGTGCTCTTGCCCGAACCGGAGCGGCCCATGATCGCCAGGTAGTCGCCCTTCTTGACCTGCATGGAGACGCCGTTCAGGGCGCGCACGACGTTGTCCTTGCCCATCACGTAGTGGCGATGGACGTCGACGAACTCGGCGATGATCGGCAGCGCGTCGGTGCTCACGGGCGCCACCGTCTCAGTTGCCGCCGCGCTCGGCGCGGCCGGGGCCTTCACCACCACCAGGGCCGCCGGCGCCTGGGCCACCAGCGCCGTTGCCGCCGCGGTTGCCCATGCTGGCGCGCATCAGATTGCGCAGCTTGTCCTGGTGCGTCTGCGCGGTCGCGAGGTCCTTCGCGTCGAGCGCCTTGCGCAGCGACGAGAGCGCCGTCTCCATCTCCTTCGCGGCTTCCTCGCCACCGGGGCCGTTGCGCGCCATGTCGACCATGCCGCTCATGCGGTCGAGGCCAGCGGTGTAGTCGCTCAGTTCCTCCGGCGTCATCTCGGCGAGCTTCTTGCGCATCGCCCCGCCGCCCTGGCGGCCGTTGCGGTTGCCGCGACCTTCGCCGCCCGCGGTCGGGCCGCCCGGGCCAGTGCCCGGGTTCGTCGCTGCCGGTGCGCTGTTGCCGGCCGGGGCCGCAGCACCTTCCTTCAGCGGTGCTGGGGTCGGCGCGACCGGCTGCTCGAACTTCGGCACCTGCACGCCGGCCGGCGGCTTCAGGAAGATCACGTCGCCGGCGGCGAGCCCTTCGAGGATCTCGACGCGCTCGCTGTTCTGGCGGCCGGCCTTGACCGGCGTCGCCTTGGCGCCGTCGGGCGTCTGCTTCCACACGTAGTTGACCATGCGGTCGCGCGCGACGGCCTGCAGCGGCACCGGCAGCGTGTCCTTCACGGTTTCGACCATGATGTTGACGTTCGCCGCCATGCGCGAACGCAGCCGGCCATCGGGGTTGTCGGAGTCGAGCTCGACGACGGTGGTGTAGACCTTGCGATCGCTGGTCATCCAGCCGCTGTTGCTGTCGGCGACCGGCGCCACGTTGGTGACGCGGCCGGTGAACGTCTCGCCCTGGAACGCCTCGACGACGACGCTCGCGGCCTGGCCGCGCATGACCTTGTCGACCTGCGCTTCCTGCACCTTGATGACGCAGCGCATCTTGGTGGTGTCGGGCAGGATGATGATCTCCTGGCGGTCGCGGACCTGCACGCCCTCGCGCACGGCCTCGCCACCGCCGCGGTTGCGGTCGATGCGCGCGTAGACCACGGTGCCCGGCGTCGGTGCGGTGATGACCGCGCTCTTGATCTGGCGGTCGAAGTTGTCGAGCCGCTCCTTGGCGAGCTTGTACTCGGCTTCGCGGCTCTCCAGGTCACTGTCGGCCTTGATGACCGCGGCTTCGTTGCTGCCCTGCACGCGTTCGACCTCGAGCAGCGCGTTGTCGCGGTCCTGGGTCAGCTTGTAGCGCTCGCGCAGCAGCGTGTAGTTGATCAGCAGGTCGAGGTCGTTCCAGGCCAGCGACACCTTCGACTTCTGCGACTGGTAGGCGAGGCGGTCCTTCTCCAGTTCGTTGCGGGTGATGAACGCCCTCGACGCCAGCTTGCGGCTGTAGCCGTAGGTGTCTTCCTTGACCTTGAGGTCGGCCATCGCCAACCGGATCGTGTCGACCTGCTGCAGGATCTTGTTGGCCATGTCGCCCATGTCGCGCAACAGGGCCGCGTCCCTGTCATCGTCGATCGCCAACAGGCCGATGACCCTGGCTACCAGGCTCGCGTAGGCCGCCGGGTTGACGGCGGTGATGGCATCGACTTCCTCGGGCAGGGCTGGCGCGGGCGGTTCCTTCGCGGTGCCGTCGGTGGCGACCGGGGCGGCGCTCGGCGGCTCGGCTGCCGGCTTCGTCACCAGGTCCTGCAGGCGCTTGACCATGTCGCCGTTCTTGCCCTCGGTGCCGCTGCCGGCCTTGCGGCCGAGCAGCTTCTCGAGCTCCATGTCGGCGATGTTGAGGTTGGTCTTCGCGGTGTTGGTCTTCGTGCGGAGCTCCTTCTCGAGGATCTCCTTTTCCTTCTTGGCCTGCGTCAGCGCGGCATCGGCCTTGGCCACCGAGATCGCCTGCGTCGCCCGCTTCTCGACCAGTTCGCTGACGTCGAGTTCCACCAGCTTCTCGCCTTGCTTCACCAGCGTGCCTTCCGGCGCGATGAAGATGATGGTCGCTTGGCCTTCGACTTCGGAGCGCACGATGGTCTCGCGGAGCGCCTGCAGCTCTGTGTTCTCGCGCACGGTGATCGGCAGGTCGTCCCGGCGCACGGTGAACGAGTTCGCGTCGATGACCTGCTGGGCTTGTTCGCCGTTGCTGCAGGCAGCCAGCAACGCGGCGAACGCGACGAGTGACACGTTTTGGGGGAGGCGGTGCATGGTCATTCGGCGGTCTTCGGTGTCGGGACCGACAGGTTCATGTCGTAGCGCAGCCCGTGGGATTCGAGCTGGATCGCTTCCAGGTTGTTCATCAGCTGCAGGCGCGCCTGCGCATAGCTGACGATCGCCGCGTTGCGGCTGAGCTGGGCTTGCAGCAGGGCGGCCTGCGCGTCGAGCTTGTCGAGTGCCGCCACCCGGCCGGCTGCGTAGAGGTCGGTGGTGGCTTCGACGCGCTGCTCGGCGAGCGGCAGGGACTCCAACTGGATCCGGAAGTTGGTGATCTGTGCGTTGATGTTGCGCATCGCGGTGCGCACGCCGACCGTCAGCTGGTCTTCGCTCTGCTCGCGCGTGCGTACGGCGCGATCGAACGTGATGAGCGAGCTTCGGTGGGCGTTGCGAGCCGGGACGCGATTGAGCGCCAGATCGAGGTTGAAGCCGGCGGACCAATTGACCTTCGACCAGTCGAGATTCGGCCCCTTGCCGGCCTCCGCCGGTACCGAGACCGCGGCGGTCAGGTCGAGCTGCATGTTCAGCGCGTCCTCGGCGACGATCACCCTGCGCCCGGCGTCCTCGACCTGGTCGAGCGCGGTGCGGAAGTCGTAGCGGCGCTGCAGCGACAGATGGATGGCGTCGGCCTCGGCGATGGTCAGGTCCTCGACGCCCGCGTCGATCAGCTTCTGCATCTCGCTCGGGTCGAGCATCAGCTGGGCGGCGGTGGGCAGGCCCAGGGTCAGTTTGAACTGGTCGAGGGCGTTCTGTAGCTGGTTGCGGGCCACGACGCGCTGCGCGTCGGCCTGGTACTCGCTCGTCTTGGCGCGCCCGAGGTCGTTGATGGTCTTGCGCCCGGCGTTGTAGAGCTCCTCGATCAGTTCGCGCGACGTGCGCAGGCTCACGTAGTTCCGTTCGACGTTGTCGAGGTCGCGCATCTGCCGCACGAGGTTCCAGTACGTGCTGGTGACGTCGACCGCGGTCTGCGCACGGAAACGCTCGAACGCCCGCATCGCGTAGATGACATCCCGCTCGGCCTGCGTCAGCGGCTCCCGCGCGATGCGGCGGCCGGCGCCGCGCAGCAGCGGCTGCGTCAGGGTCAGGTCCAGGATCGAGCCGCCGTCGAAGTTGCCGCCGTGGATCACCGACTTCAGGAACGTCTGCACGAAGTTGGCGACGAGGCGCGTGCCGGCGGTGCTGTTGGCCTGCGCGTTCAGGCCCTCGCCGACGCGGTAGTTGCTGCTGTCGTCACCGATGCCGCTGACGTTGTCGACGCTGGTGCCGCCGAAGCGCCACGAGAAGTCGTTCTGGTTCCTGGTCAGGTTCAGGGCCGCCGTGAACAGCGACTCCTTCTGGGTCTGGAACTCGCGGCTGTTCTCCCCGGCGATGTCGAGCACCTCGACCAGCGTCAGCATGATGGGGGTCGGGCTGGCGATCAGGCGCTTGCGCAGCGTGTCGATCGGTCGCTCGACCGCCAGCTTGCGGCGCTCGCCGACCGTGCGGGCCGACGAACTCTCGAGGATGCGATAGACATCGGTGTCGGCCGACTCCTTGCTGGTCTTCGGGGAGTAGCAGGCGGCCAGGATGCCGAGGCCGAGCAGAACCGGGATGGAGCGGGTGGTCGTCACGCGAAGGGGGGCGGGCGGCGCGCGCGGCGGCGCGTGGAAAGGAGTCGCGGGGCAGAGTCTCTAGGGGCCGCGCGATGTTTTTTCTCCCCCGGGCAACGCGTGTTACTAGCATAGGACGGCTGGCGGTTTTGCGGCTTTCGCCGCGTGCGGGGGCATGGTCTCCATCCTGATCACGGCGGGCCCGACCCGCGAGTACCTCGACGACGTACGGTTCCTGAGCAATGGCAGCTCGGGCCGCATGGGGTTCGCCCTTGCCGAGGCAGCTCTGGCCGCCGGCCACGCGCCGACGCTGGTGTTGGGGCCCGTCGAGTCGGCGCCGTCGAGCGCGTTGC